>SKJH01000054.1 GCA_007116005.1 Bacilli bacterium
AAAGTAGACGCAAAAAAAAGAAAAAAGTGTGATCTACTTTTATATTACCAGTTCAGATCTACTTTTTCTTTTTCTTTGTTATTTTTTCTTTTATATGATTATCCCTTGAATTATTAACTAAGGATATATAATCTTCAAAATCTTCCTCATTAAATATATCTAACCCCAGCATTTCCATAGATCTAAACGTATTTATAACAATAATTTTGTTCTTATCTGTTTCTGCTAAATTTTTGTATATTTCTTTTTTATCTTCTTTCATCCTGTTTTCTGCTAATTCTTTCAATCTTATAAAAAAATCTTTAATATTATCATCATAAATATTTTTTGGTGGTTCTACTTCATTTGTATCTGCAATACCTATTGCAAGTGATAAGAAAATACCGTTCATATTTTGTATTTTATCCTTTATTCTATTTTTTACAATTTCTGCATCTTTTTTAGTACAATGTGTTAGTAAAACAAGAAATTCATCTCCACCAACCCTAAATGCTATCGAGTTGTTTTTCACGAGTGTTACATCCGACTTTTTTCTATCAGTTCGTATACACTCTTTTATTATATTAGAAATTTTCACTATATCTACATCTGCTTTATCATGACCAGATGTATCGTTTAAATATTTTAAAAAATTTATATCACAGTATAATATAGAAAATGTATTTTCTATATTATTATCAATATTGTATTTGTTTATAATAGAACCTTTTATCATTTCTAGGGTTAGAGAATCTCTAATTTTATTTAAAGCACTAACGTTATATAGTCCAGTTAGTCCATCTTTCCAAAGGGGGTTTTTATAATTATATAATTGTTGTATTAGTTTGTGTGATTTATTTGGTTTGTTTTCCATAAACCCTCCTTTCAACAAGTTTGATTATATATTATAGAATATTATTATTTTGTACAAAAATGTAAAAATTAAAAAAATATAAACAATTATTATCAAAAACAACATATTTCTAAAAAAATAAAAATATAATTATGGTATAATGTGATGTATGTACCAGGAGGGATACTAGTGAATAAAAATAAGAAATTATCAGCAAAAAAAATAATCATATCAATAATTATTTTATTAATAATAGTAGTTAATGTTTACATAGGAAAAGATTTTGTTTTAGCATTGAAAAATGATGATATAATAGATAACGAAGAACCGCCAACTTTTATAATAGAGGAAGAAAAAAAAATAAATATTATAGATGTTGATTCTAAAACAAGAACTTTTGCAGTTATGATAGATAATATAAGAGCCGCATGGCCTCATGCTGGGTTAGATGATGCACATTTAGTTTATGAAATAATAGCAGAAGGTGGTCAAACAAGATTACTAGCATTATTTAAAGATAAATATACTGAATTAATTGGTCCTGTACGAAGTGCAAGACATTATTTTTTAGATTATGGATTGGAACATGGAGCAATGTTTGTTCATTATGGTATGAGTCCACAAGCTGGCCGAGATATATCTTTATTAAATGTTAATAATTTAAATGGTATGGGCAATTCTAATGCTTTTTGGAGAGCAACGGATGTAGTGGCACCACATAATGTGTTTACAAGTATTTCAAAACTATCTGATAGCGCAATAAAACTTGGCTATGAGATTGAAACAGAAGTCTCTAATTTGTTAAATTATTCAATAGAAGAAATAAATTTAGAGGATGAAGAGAACAAAGAAAAAGCTGATTTTGTTAGGATTAACTATTCTATGTCGCACTATACAAGTTATAGATACGATCCTGATACAAAAACATATCTTAGATATATGTTAGGTATAGCTCATACTGATAAAGTTACACAAGAACAATATGCAGTGAAAAATATAATAATAATTAGTGTAGGCAATCATGCTGATCCATTTAATCCGGAAAAAGGAAGACAAACCCTTAACAATATAGGCGATGGAACTGGGTATTATATTACGAATGGATATGCAATACCAATTATATGGCAAAAAGATTCGAGGACTGGTCAGACAATATATAAAAAAATAAATGGGGAAACAATATCTGTAAATGATGGTAATACCTATATACAAATAAAACCGTTAAATCAAAGTATTATTTTCGAATAAAATACAGGGGGAATAAAATGTTTGTTTATGCATTTATAGGTATTATCTTGGGTGCGGGGTTAGTGTTGCCAGGTGTAAGTGGTGGAGTAATAGCAGTTGTTTTGGGTATATATGAAAAAATGATATATGCTTTTAACAATTTTTTTAAATCTAAAAAGGAAAACTTTCTATTTTTATTACCAATAGGCATAGGAACAGTAATAGGCTTAATATTATTTGGGAATGTCTTAAAATTTCTGTTTGATGAGTTTTATGTGCAATCGTGTTTTTCCTTCATGGGATTAATATTAGGAGGAGTACCATTTTTATTTAAGAAAGCTACTAATGATAAGCCTATAAAAAAAAAGTATTTTATAGGGGCTTTATTGATATCTCTAACATTATTTGTATTAGGTAATAATAAATTTAATTTTTATACTTCATTAGATAGAAGTTTTTGCTCTATTTTAAAACTTATATTAACAGGGTTTATATTTGTTTCTGGAAAAGTAATTCCTGGTATAAGTAGTTCTTTTATGCTAATGATAATTGGAATGTATGAATATTATTTATATATAATATCAAATCCAATAAATGCTTTATTTACAGAAATATATAATATTATTCCTATAATATTGGGAGTCATATTAGGTTTTGTTATATTAATAAAAATAGTTAGTGTTGCATTGGAAAAATACAATAATATTTCATATACTATTATTACAGGATTTGTTATTGGATCCTTGCCAGCTATATACCCTGGATTAGAGTTTAACTTTACTGGTTTAATATCACTTGTATTATTTATGTCGTGTTATTTTATTTCATATAAAACATCTACTATAAGTAATGAAAATTAAAATAATGTTTTTTATCAAATATTACTACTAAAAATGACATTAGGTATTGACTATATAAATTAAATTTAGTATACTAAAAAAGCATTATTAATGGTTCCATGGTGTAGTTGGTTAACACGCCTGCCTGTCACGCAGGAGATCGCGGGTTCGAGTCCCGTTGGAACCGCCATGTGGCTCTGTAGCTCAGTCGGTAGAGCAGAGGACTGAAAATCCTCGTGTCGTTGGTTCGATTCCAATCGGAGCCACCATTTTTTTAATATAAACGCTCAATTTATTATGAATGCGCCCATAGCTCAATTGGATAGAGCGTTTGACTACGGATCAAAAGGTTATGGGTTCGACTCCTATTGGGCGCGCCAAATTATAATGGAAATAGGAACTTTAACTGTAAATTGGTTCTTAATTGATCGGGAAGTAGCACAACTTGGTAGTGCACATGGTTTGGGACCATGAGGTTGCAGGTTCAAATCCTGTCTTCCCGACCAT
>SKJH01000044.1 GCA_007116005.1 Bacilli bacterium
CGGAAATTACTATGAAAATTTACCTCTCTTTATATAATATGAAGATTTTTGTTATTGTTTCCAAATCAAAACAACACTGATATCAGTGTTGTTTTTGTACTTTTAGTCAATTTGAATTTGTTTTAATGTATTTTTTTCTTCCTCTTTTGGAAATGTAATTTTTAAAGTTCCCTCTTCAAACTTTGCCTTGATTTTTGATTCTTCCATTTTTCCAATATAATAGCTTCTACTATATTCACCATAATGACGTTCTCTTTTAATATAATTAATATTGTCTTCTTTAACTGTTTCTTTTTTAGCAGAAATTGTTAAATATCCCTCATCATAGTCAATATAAACTTCTTCTTTTTTGAAACCAGGAATATCTATTTCAATAATATAATTCCCATCTCTTTCATAAATATCTGATTTCATAATGGTGTTAAAATTAGAATTTTTATTTTCATAAAAATCATCAAGGAAATTTCCAAAAAAAGGATCTTTAGTAATCAAATTCATATTCCCACCTCCAAGTGTATTATAACACAATTTTTTGGCACTTGTCAATCCGGAGTGCTAAAAAAATAAAAGCGTTACATTTATATTATATTAAATAAAAATAAATTGATTCACTCAATTTACTTTATTAGATCGATTATTTTAGGAACAAGAATCAAGGAGCCTCCTGTAAATGCTATTATTGAAAAAATCAAAACTGCTGCTGCAGATGTATCCTTAGCTATTTTAGCAATTGGATGAATATTAGGATATGTTAAATCCAAAACAGCTTCTATAGAGGTGTTTATTAATTCTGAACTAATTACACATCCCATTAAAATTAATATAAGAACCCATTCAATTAAATTTAATCCTAATATAAAACCCAGAATAATTATTAAAAATGAGATCACAACATGTATACTCATACTCTGTTCATACTTAAACGCATATTTTATACCTCTAAATGAAAACTTAAAACTGTTTATTAATCTTTTCATCCCTCTTTTTTTTTGCTTTTCCCTAGAAAACTTACTTTCTAACTTTTTTTTCATAAATATCAGCTTCTTTCACTTGTTATTTAAAATTATTCATATAAAACAATATACTAAAATATATTTTTATTTTGTTAGTTTTAGTATATCACAGTTTTTATAGAATTTTAAACACCCCAAATTAAAAGACATGTATAAACATGTCTTTATTAATTTTTTCATTATATTAGCTTTCTTGTTTTTTTAATTTTAAATTGTACATCAAAAATCCAATACCAAAAACCGAAACACCACCAATTATTACTATATAAGATTGCTTGTTTGAATCCGCAGAAGTTATTGAAACAGATTCAGCATTTGTTGTTGTAACTTCATCATTTTCTGATGTTATTCTTACCTCTGCATCATCAGAAATATCTCTGAAATCATTTTCTGACGTTATTCTTACCTCCGCATCATCAGAAACATCTTCATAATCATCTATTGCAGTAATTACAAACATCCCTTCATCTGGTTCTATAACATAACCTTCTCCATTATCATCAGGCATAATCATTGCAGACACATTAATCGGTATAACTGCAAAAACAAATAAAACTAACAAAATTAACACTTGATTTTTCATATATCCTCCTTATTTTTTATCGAATACCATTGTAATCTACAGTTTTTTCAAACAAAAAGATTTTATCTTCCAACATGATTGCTATTTTTTCTAAACTATCTACATTTTTCACTTTATATATATAACTACCATAATATTTCGCACTATTTGATTCGCTATTTAAAGAAGCACCGCTTATTTGATCCATAACCCCGATCTTTTCATCTAATATATTTTTATCAAACACTTCTTCTATAAAAATATATGTCCCCCCCCTATAAACTATCCTGTCCAGACTTTCTTCACCCGCTTCATTGATAAAAAACATATCCATAACCTCTCCATCATTACCATGAGGCGCAGAAAAGTCTCCTTTAATAAATATAGTTAAAACCAAACAAAACACAGCAACAGAGCTATAAACAAACATCCTATATTTATTTTTGACAGGTTTAGAACACAATTTACTATTCTTTATTTTATAATACGTTTTCATTTTTAATTCTTCACTAACTTTTATTTCATCAAAAGCATCATAGATTTTTTTCATCATAAGCACCCCCTATTACTTCTTTCAAACTATCCCTTGCTCTTTTCAACCAAGTTCGTATTGTAGCGTCTCTCTTTTTCAAAATATAAGATATTTCCTTTGTAGAATAGCCTTCATAATAATATAGATATACAACATTCCGATAATTTAAGGGTAGGTCAAAAATTGATTGCAAAATTTCCTTATTATCAAACTTTTCAACATAAGATGCTAAGTTATCGTCTAACATTGTTTCATGTTTTTTTCTCTTTAATATGTTTTTACAATGATTGATAGTAACCTTTATAATCCAAGCTTTTTTATGGCCATCACTAGAAAACGATGGAGCTTTTTCAATAATTTTTATAAAAACTTCTTGAACAGCATCCTCCGCATCGTGATAGTTTTTTAGATAAATAATACACAACTTATAAACTGCGTTACTATATTCATCTATTACAGTTTGAATAAAATTTTCTTTAACATCTTGCAACATTTTTATTCCTCCCTATTAATAAAACAATATATATGACCAAAATGTTTCAAAATATTTTATATTTGTTTGGTTTTTTATTAAGATGTCAACCTCGTTAATACAATTGCAATCACAGGTAATAAATTAACAAAAAAATGACACATAATACAAACAAATATATTATTTGTTTTAATATAAACATACGCTAAAAAACCACCCATAAACGAATAAGAAATTACATATAAATATTGTAAAGGTTCTTCATGCTCTAAACCCAAAACATGCATTAACCCAAATGCAATTGCGGAAACTACTATAAAGATTTTATTATTTGAAACGCCCCTTCTTATAATACCCCTATATAAAACCTCTTCTACAAAAGGCGCATAAAAAAGCGCCATTAAGAATAATAATAATACTGGTATTCTTGTTATAGCATCTTGATTTGTCGATATGTTTTGTCCATTAATAAAGTAAATTAGCGCGTTTAAAATCCCATATATCAAAAGTGCTAATAATACTTTTGGATATGTATATTTAAAATATATTTTTATATTTCTTATAAAATATAAAAAATCTTTTCTTAAATCTTTATAAAACGCAGCGACTGAACAAATAAACACTACTATATACAATATAACAACCAACCATAAAGTTTTTAATATTGGTATATTATATATCCATAAACTAGCGGTTGAAAACATTACTAATATACACAACCCAAATATTAATTCAAAAGTATTAGGTTTTATATTTTTGATTTTTGGTAAATCAAGGACTTTTTCTTTATTTATTTCAGATTTAGTACTTTTACACAATATAAAAATGTTAATTAATCCCAACACAACATTTGACAAAGATCCAAACAAAACAATTATTATTAAAAAAGTTATAATTGTTTTTTTATATTTATTAATATCTTTTAACCGCAAAATTAATATAATTGTTAAATTTAATATAATTGTTAATGAAATCAACACAACATTCATTTCAAAAGAAATCAACATTTTTTCAAAATCATATATCATTTTATATAATAAATATATAGATAAAATAATTTGAATTACAGAGTTCATAATTAATATATTTTTTTTGTTTTTTAATATAACATCTATCATAAAAACACTCCTTATTATATTAATAATTATATCACATCATAAAAAAAAACTGAGTAAACTCAGTCTATTTTTTAATCTTTTTTATGTTTTGTATGTAATATACGACAACTTTCCTCCGAACCTGGTGTTTTTAAATAATTATCATATAATTCTTTTATAAAAGGATTTTCATGAGCCTTTCTTATAGATAAATTTTTATCTTCTTCCTCAATTGCATTTTTCCTAAGTTCAAGAAAATTAGTGAAATTTCTAATATCAGATGGAACAATAGGCTGTCCACCACCATTAATACACCCTCCTGGACAAGCCATGAACTCAATCAGATGATATTCACACTCTTTATTTTTAATTTTTTCTATCACAGTTTTAGCATTTTTTATACCACTAACAACCGCTACCTTTATTATTTTTTCTTCTAATTTATAATTAACTTCCTTTATACCTTTTGTTATCATTATTTCATCAAATTCAAGTTTTACTAGTTTTTTATCAGTTAGAGTTTCAACACCAGTTCTTAAAACGGCGCTCATTACACCACCACTATTCCCAAATATTGTAGAAGCACCTGTACTAAAAGGAATATCAAAATCTGCTGCATCAACATTATTAAAATCTATACCTTTTTGTTTAATCATTTTTGCTAATTCTCTAACAGTAATTACCACATCTACATCTTTATAATCTACTTCATTAGGAAAGCCTCTATCTTTTTCATATTTTTTTGATAAACAAGGCATTACACTAGCCACAAAAACATCTTTTGGATCAATATCTTTTTTTATAGCATAGTAATTCTTAATTGTAGCTCCTAGCATTTGATTTGGAGATTTACAACTTGATAAATTCGAGGTCATTTCCGGATAATATTTTTCAACAAATTTTACCCAAGCAGGACAACAAGATGTAAACATTGGTATATTTTGCTTGTTTTCTAACCTCTTTATAAACTCGTAGGATTCTTCCATAACTGTTAAATCTGCTGCAAAACTAACATCAAAAACTTTATCTACACCAACTTCTTTTAAAGAACCTACCATTTTATCTTTAACGTTAGTTCCTACCGGAAATCCGAATTCCTCTCCTAAAGAAGCTCTAACTGCCGGAGCAACACATACAACAACATGTTTGTTTTTATCTTCTATAGCGTTATTTACGAGATTAATATTGTTTTTTTCTATTAAAGCGCCAGTTGGACATGCCATAATACATTGCCCACACAAAATACATGACGTGTCATCTATGCTTTCATCAAAAGCACATCCAAGCTTTGTTTTAACTCCACGATAATTTTTACCTATAATTCCAATCTCTTGAGTTTTTTTACAAACAGATGCACATTTGCCACATAAAATACACTTATTATTATCTCGTATCATATAAGGAGATTTTTCATCAATTTGAACAAATTCTTTTAATTTACCGAATCTATCTTCATTCACTTTATATTCAGTAGCAAGTAATTGTAACTCACATTTTTTATTTCTAAAACAAGCACCACAATCTTTGTTGTGATTTGAAATAATTAATTCTAGATTGGTTTTTCTAGATTCTAGAACTCTTTTTGAATTAGAAGTGATTTCCATACCTTCGCTTATTTTAGTAACACAAGCAGGAACTAAACTTTTATTACCTTTTATTTCTACAACACAAATACGACAAGAAGCAATTTCATTTTGTTTTTTCAAATAACATAAAGTTGGAATGGTAATATTATTTTCTCTTGCAACTTCAAGAACTGTTTTATCCTTATCAGCTTTAATATTAATATCATCTATTTTTATATTAACCATCTATACCACCCGCAATCTCTATAGCATCAAATTTACACTTTTCAAAACATATTCCACATTTAATACATTTGGACTGATCAATTATATGAGGTGTTTTAACAACACCCTCAATAGCATTAACAGGACATTCTTTTAAACATATTCCACAGCCTATACATTTGCTTTCTTCTATAATATATTTCATTAAATTTTTACAGTTTCTAGCCTTGCAATTTTTATCTTTAACATGTTCAATATATTCGTTTTCAAAGTGCAAAATAGTGGATAAAATAGGATTAGGAGCACTATATCCAAGTCCACAAAACGAAGTATCCCTAACATGAGCTGATAAATCTTTTAATTCATGTAAATCTGTTTCTTTTCCCAAACCATCAGTTATTTTTTTTAAAATCTCTAATAATTTTTGCGTTCCTATTCTACACGGTATACATTGGCCACAAGACTCATCTACAGTAAAATCTAAAAAAAACTTTGCAATATCTACCATACAAGTATCTTCATCCATAATTATTAATCCACCAGAGCCCATCATAGCACCAGCTTCTATTAAAGTTTCATAATCAATTGTAATGTCAATATACTTACCTGGAATACACCCTCCTGATGGACCACCAATTTGTGCAGCTTTAAATTTTTTGTTATTAGGTATACCTCCACCTATATCATATATAATTTCTTTTAAAGAAGAACCGATAGGTATTTCTATTAATCCTGTATTCACTATTTTTCCACTTAACGCAAAAACCTTTGTTCCTCCTGATACATTAGTACCAATTGATTTAAACCATTTACTTCCATTCAAAATAATAGGAACTATATTCGCATACGTTTCTACATTATTAATTAATGTGGGACGTGAAAATATTCCCTTATCAGTCGGAAAAGGAGGTCTAACTTTAGGTTCACCACGTTTACCTTCAATAGATGATATTAAAGCTGTTTCTTCACCGCAAACAAAAGCTCCTGATCCTAATCTCAAACTAAGATCAAAACAAAATCCAGTACCCAAAATATTTGTACCAAGAAATTGTTTACTATATGCTTGTTCAATTGCTATCTCAAGCCTTTTTATAGCTAAAGGATACTCAGCACGAACATATATATAACCTTGATTAGAATTAGTAACAAATCCCGCTATAATCATCGCTTCTATTACACTATGAGGATCTCCTTCTAATATTGCACGGTCCATAAAAGAACCCGGATCACCTTCATCAGCATTACAACAAACATACTTCACTTCAGATTTACTTAAATTAGCAAGTTCCCATTTTTTACCCGTAGAAAAACCTGCTCCTCCTCTACCACGAAGATTACTGTTTTTTAGTTCATCAATAATATCATTTGGTTTTTTTGATAATGCTTCGCTTAAGCCTTTATATCCGTTTATTTTGATATATTCATCAATGTTTTCTGGATTTATAATTCCACAATTACGAAGCGCTATTCTAATTTGTTTTTTATAATAAGCAACCTCTGTTATATTTTTATATTTCTCTTCTATCAATAATTTAGATACAATATTATGATAAATAACATGTTCTTCAATAATATTTGAAACATCTTCAGCTTTAACATTTATATAAGTTGTTCTCTCATTATCTTTATATATTTCAACCAAAGGTTCATACTGACATATTCCAATACATCCAACTTTAACAATCTCTATATCATTGTTTTTTTTGCTATGCTCTAAAAAAGTATCATAAATTTCTTCGGCACCAGCAGCAATACCACACGACCCCATCCCTATTGTTATTCTTATCATCGTTTCCTCCTACATATATTTTTCTAGAATTCCTTTAACCTCTTCTTTTTTTACATTTCCGTAAACATTATCATTAATCATTAAAACAGGAGCTAGTGCACAACAACCCAAACACCTTGTGTTGTTTAAAGAAAACATTCCGTCTTCTGTGCATTCTCCATCAGTTATTCCTAAAACTGAAGTTATCTCATTTAATATTCCTTCAGCACCCTTTACATAACAAGCCGTTCCCATGCATAAACTTATTTCATATTTCCCACTTGGAACAAGTTTAAACTGACTATAAAAAGTAACAATACCATACAATTCTTGTAAAGGAACATCATAAAAATCAGAAACACTTATCAAAGAGTCCCTAGATATAAACCCAAATTCCTTTTGTATATTTTGTAAAACCGGCATTATAGGAGCTTTATCCAATTTATATTTTTCTAAAATTTTATTAAGCTTTTCCAACTCCATTTAACATACACCCTCTCACTACTATATCTTATTAGATTATAACATGTATAATAAAAGTTATAAACAGAAATTCCGATATTTTTAGACAACATAAAAACTGTGTAGTTAATTGAACACAGTTTTTATAATTTTATTTAAAATATTCAGAATTAAAAATAAAAAGTAGTTGTCTTTGATTGTTACCTTTTCTAACACCTCATATAATACAGTGTCAGCAAAGGGGGTGTTATTATATATAACCAAGAAAAATGCAACAATTCTAACCACACACCACCAAGTTCAACCAATATATTTTGTTGGTGCTCTAAAAAAGTCCTTTGTATTTTAAGCGCTTTATTCACTTTCACATTAGGATTAATATTAGGGGCCTTGTTGGCAGTTATCGTATTAATTGCTTTACCCGCAATAATTGTTTTAGCTATTGTTTTGCTTATTTTAATAGTCACTATATTAATATTCAGAAGTTGTTTCAGTTGTCACAAAAAAACACACAATATTCTCTAACCTAACTTGTACAATTATTGTTGTATAGGTTAAACTTATTAAAATAAAATCTCATTTTTATAAATGAGATTTTATATTTAATATACTCTACATTGTTATAACATCTTTTTCATTTTTTTGTTGAAACATGGCATTGAAATACATATCATAAGTAGGTTCTATATAATATTCCACTCTCTTCAAGTGGTTTGAAATGATATCTAAATTAAACAAAAACCAATCATTCCACGCTTGATTGTTAGATAGGTCTTTATGAATGACATTTTCAATATCACTATATTTTTTTTTATAATAATCAAACACATCCGACATCAATATTAAAGGTTGGTCATTGTTTAAAATAGGTTTTAAATCTAAGGTTTTTGCCAGATATGCATGTTGCAGTAATCTAGCTGTTCTACCGTTCCCATTATAAAAAGGATGAACATAAACTGTAAAATAATGAATTAACGACGACTTAAGAAAAGGGTGGTCTTTTAAGGTTTTAATTTCATCATTATTGAACATATCTACTATTTGTTGCATACATCCCTCAACCTTTTCATGCGAAGGGGGAATTAACGAAGGTTTTTGTCCATGAACACCTACATAAACTTGATTATCTCTAAATTTCCCACAAAAACACTCTTCATATTCTAAATTTGTTAACTTTTCATGGCTTTTTTTAATTTGTTCACAACATAGTTCATTTTTATTTTTAGATAACTCTAAAAGCATAATCTCCAAAGTGGTTTGACCAACGCTTATATCACAAAAGTAATTCTCGTATATTTCCCCTTCAACAGGAAGACGATGCGAAATATGAGACTCTCTATCTATAAACACATTTAAATACGATTTAACATAATCTCTTTCCTTTTCATTTAGTTTGTTTATTAACTCATTAAATTGTTTTTCCACTTCTTCAATACGGGTTTTCACCCTTTCTTCTATAGTAATATTATCAATTATTTTATGAATATCCATATGACACCTTCTTATTTCGATTTATCCCAACTCTTATTATCTTTTAATTTTAAATGTGCATTATATGTGATTTTTATATTGTTCCCCATATTAAACAAATGGTTTTCAGTTACCTCTAAATTAAAATTCAGCCAATTTTCCCAAGCATTTTTATTTTCAAAATCTTTATGAAGCATATTTTCTAACTCAAAATATTTCTCCTTATTTTTTTCAAAACCCTGAGAAAGCAAAATAAGAGGATATATGCAATCTATTCGGTAACCCTCATCCTTCCACATAGAAGCTGTTTGTAATATTCTAGAAATCCGACCGTTTCCATCAACAAATGGATGGATATAAACAAACACATAATGAATAATTGCTGATTTTATAACAGGATGATACCTCATATCATTCTTTTCACAAGAATTGAAAAAATTAACAAACTCATCTAAATACCAGTCTAACTTATCTGAATCAAGGGGAGTAAATAATGGTTTTTCACCAGGAACCCCTATATAAACAGCTTTTTTTCTAAATTCCCCTGATTGTTTTTTTTCATCTTCATAGTTCATTAATTGTCCATGCGTTTTTTTTATCATATCTTTACTAATTTTCATTTTATTATTGTAAAGAGCTTTATTTAATTCCAAAAGAGAAATTTTATCTGATGAATTTAATAGATAATCCACCAAATAATCATCTAAATTTTCAATCTTAAAAGATGACCTCATATCAAAATATAAAGCAGTTATTAATAAATGTCTAACATATTTTTCATCACACTCTTTTAGAAATCCAAATATACGATTAACTTCTTCATCAATATATTCTAGCCTATCTTTCATCTCTTCAGTTATTTCTATTTTTCCTAATATTTTATCAAACACACAGTACCTCCTTATCAAACTATTAATTGAATTGTTTTTATAAAATAACAATCTATTTTATTAAACAGGATTACATTTTGTATATTAACACTTTCCTCTTGAACATACGGATTAGATTCTCTTATTTAATACTGCTTATAGAGTAATCTAATAAATTAAGATTATAAAATTTTGAAATAGGGTTTTTATTTTGATTTAACATAAACATGTCAAAATGTCAATTTCTTTCTTTTAATATTCTTTTGATTCCCACTTCATCATTTAATAGATTCCCTATCCCCACCTTATAAACTTTACTTATTTATGCATTTTTATCTGTTTTTAATAACAAATCCTTGTTTATATTTAAATGCACACCATTATATTTGGTTATCTTAACATCTTTTACTAATGTTATATTTACTAAAGTTCTTTCACCTAAATATTCTATGACAACATATGAATCATCCGCCTTTATTATAGGTATACTAGAATTAAATGCCTTATCACCTACCGAATATGATAGGACGTCATCTTTTTTATTGTTATCAACATTTTTTTCTTCAGTTTTTTTAGATTCGTTGAACCATACTGAATTCCTTACTGATTTATTTACTATTTCTTCAGCCTTTTCCATAGACAATCCTCTGCTTTCCATAGCAACATATGTATACAAAGAAGAATATAATTCTTTCATTTTAGGATCATTTTCTACTAATTCCTTAGGTATTACAGGACAAGTTTCAGAATTACTTTTCGCATCATTTACTTCATCAATTTTCTTTTCTATTGATTTTAAAATGTCAGAATTAAGAGCAAAAGCATGTTCCGGCTGTTTGCCTTTATTTTCTGGATAATTCATATACAATTTATGACAAAAATTCATAGATTGTAATTTATACCACTCAGTATCTCCTGTAGATATTCTTTTCCCATCTACTGATTCATATATGCAATTATTATCTTGATCAATATATCTTTTAAAATAATAATAATAATCTTTGTCGAATATGACACTCTGTCTTTTTCGCATGTTGGTTAAAGGATCATAATTTCTCATTATTGACTCTAAATTATTAAAAACCTCATCAACACAAAAGTGATAAGAGTTCTTTTTAGTATCTGGATTGTTGTTATATTCAGCACTTAAATTCCTTAGATATTCACCAAACTCCCCAGGGGTTATTTTATTAACAGAGTTCTCTCTTTGACATTTGTTTATAAAATTATTTACCTCACTAGCAATAACACCATTATAACTAAAACCATAGGTATCTCTAGCAACACCAACACCAGAAACTTTAGAACTGTAATTAATTCCATTTTTATTTAAAAAATATATACCTTTGTTGATACTTTTTCAAGTTTCATATTATTTACTGGTAAATATACTTTTATTAAGTCTCTACAACCAGATTCTTGTTTGCATTTAAATGTGGTATTAATATGTCTAAAACTTGATTGTTCTAAAACATTAAAAGAATTTACATTTGGAACTTTTGAAGATTTAATAGCTTTTTCATTTAAATTTTCCACTTGATTTTTAACATTTTCCACAACAGTATCTCTAACTTTTTCTAAATCTAAACTTCTTTCGTTTGAAGGTAAATCATATACACTTAAAAAATTATATATTTGATTTCTATCAATAGAATAACCTTCTTTTACGTGTTCTCTTAAAGAATCAAAAAATCTTTTTAATCTATTATAATTATTATTCATTATTTTTTACCTCATTAATATTTAATAATTCTTCCTCCGGATTAAGGTTGTAGATATTTTCTTCCCTAAAATTTTCGTCATTCTTAAAATCAAGCTTATTTTCCATTTCTACTTTATTAGCTTCTTCTTCTGCTTCTGTAAGTTCAAAATCAAATTTCATAATAACACTCCCTTATATATATAATAACTTATATTTAGTGTTAAATATAAGTGCTATTTGACTTTTTTACGATTTTTTTACGTTTTAAAATATTTTCTTGGCTTTATAATTAAAAATACTAAAAAATTAATCTTCTTTAATATTATCTGACTCTAAAGTTTCTTGTTCTGTTAACACTTTACCCGGTTTAAATGCATCTTTGTTTTTGTTATTATCTTCTTTAATGTTAAGAAAATCTTCTAATTTATCATTTGCTATAAGGTAATCAAACAATTCTTTTTCGTGCACACTTTCCCTCCTTACTTTAATATCATATTAATAAATTAGTTGTTAATATAACAATTCCATATTGAATTTATGAATTACTTGTTTATATTATTTTAACATAAGAAAAGTAGACAAAAAAGCCTACTTTCAACTTATCATTATGTTATTAAAACTTCTTCCACCGAACCAAACCATAAATCATAAATGTTCAAACTACAAC
>SKJH01000041.1 GCA_007116005.1 Bacilli bacterium
AAAAATGGAGCCTTTCGGCTCCTTCAGGGGGCGAAAAAATATATGTTTTTTCAAGTTTAATAGAAAATAAAAACCCTTGTAAAATAAGAGCTTTATTGATTTTGAATTTAATTATGTTTATTAAAATTTATAATCATTTGATTTTTTAGTAGCTAATTAGTAGCTAAAAAAGATTAATATATTAAAATAGTAGCCTAATTATTTGACAAACAAAAACACTATTAATGTTTTTAAAAAAATATGACTTATACATTGCCATTTAAGTTCAAAATAAATGATTTTAATCTTTTGTTTGCAACCTTTTTTTTAATATAACTACGCTTTGGATTATTGTTGCAGTAATCAAACCAATTCCCATTGTAAATAAATATGAGATAATACTAACAAGATCACTCCAATTTTCTGCAGTTTTATTCAAGGAAATATATAACATATAAAATATCGCAATAACATTGAATATTAACATTGTAATAAAATATGTCTTTTTATCTAAATAGTGACCAATTGCAATTATGCTAGCTACCATTATAGAAAGTAACGCAAAACCCGAAATATTTTCTGATGCTATATTTATATTTAAAACAATCCCAACACATATAAACGAAAGGAAATTTACAATTAATATTAATACCATTAAAATCATACTTTTTTTCAAATATTTTTTAACAGCTTTATTCATAATATACACCTTCTTTAATATAAAAATCTATTGTTATGTTACAAATATCCCCGCATTATTTCAATGGATTTTTGCAAATCTGAATAACTAGCAATACCATTATCTGAGCGATGATGAATTTGATTTCTAACATATGTATGAAGACTAACCTCGTTATCATTACCCTTCCATTTATATTTCTTTTTTTCATTTTTTGTTTTTATAAAAAACTCGGTATCAAATTTTTTTATATCAAAATCATCTCCGTGTTTACTTTTTAATTCTTCATATAATTCATTATGATATTCTTCGGTTGCTAAATTATATGCCAAGTAATTTGTTTCGTTAGAAGAAATATAATTCAATTTTCTATCAGCCATAGTAGAAAAGGTCTTATCATTGTTTACTATTATTGTTTTTATATTGCTATTATATGATAACTGTTTTACTAACAAAGGAGAATGAGTAGTAACTATTATTTGTGAGTGTTTTGACATTTTCAGAAAAAAATCAACAAATTTTTCTTGTATTTTGGGATGCAAATGTAATTCGGGCTCATCTATTAAAATAATCAATTTTTTATTATTTTGTATTGACATATGATAAGAATAAATCAAAGAAAAAACCATTTCATATCCTGAACCAAGATTAGATAAACTTATCTGTTGATTATTTCCTTTTTTCACTACAAAACTTGCATTGTTAAATGGATTATAATTATCAATGAAATCTAATTGAACCTTATAATTACTTATTTCTTCAAAATGTTTTATCGCTTGTGCTAATTGCTCATTTTCTATTTTTCCTTTTTTTGCTATATCATTTAATGGCTTATTTAAATCTTCCTTTATATCACTATTTTTATTATATTGAAAATTAAAATCACCCATTATTCTATCAAATCTAGTAGCATTATACGTGCCATGTCTTGTTTGAAACAATCTGTTTTTGTCTAAATATACCACGTCTGTATCGTTGAATCTTTTTCCGCTAAAAGGATTATTTACTCTTGTTCTTAAATCAGGACTATTATCCTTCGGTTTGTTAGGATCTTCTTTTATAAATAATTGATCAGAAACAATTAGCGTTGATAAATATGATTTGCTTCCTTTGCTTCTTTGATTAGCTTTAAAATAAAAACCTAAAGAATAAAAATCAGTATTAGGATAAGTTCCTTTAACTTGAAATGGTTTTTCAGAAAATATAGAAATCTCTGTTAATTTATTTGGATCATTCATATCTGAAATATCAAATGTATCGGCTTTATATTCAAGTATTGATGTTGCAAACGCATCTAAAATCGTTGTTTTACCAGAACCATTTTCTCCCACAAGAATGGTCAATCCCGAGCCTTCGTTTTTGTCATCGGGTACATTAAAACCATCAATTGTGGTTTCAACTTCACTATCAAACAATCTATAGTTTTTTATTAAAACTTTAGAAACAAACATATATATCACCTGCTTTTTCCAACTAAAATCAACCAAAGTATTTGGGGCTATTTTTTCTTGCCACCTGGAGGTAATGGTGTATTCTTATCTGGTTCGGCTTTTTTATTTTTATCTTGATTTGGTTTAATAACCCCTGGATTTCTATCTCTTTTTTTGATGTTATTTTCCACCTATTTCACCTCCTACTTCAATTACGATTTTTTCCTTTGGAAAATTTAAATAAATATAATCCATTTTTCTTATAATTTTACTTCGAAGTGAATTTTTTGTAACAATAACATTAAGTAATACCAATTCTATATCTTTTTCATCATCATTTGAATAATCCCTAACTTGTCCACCATAAACTAAATCATTTACTTCATCAACAACATAAATGAATCTATTGATTCCTTTTGAATTATTATCAAGCAAATCAGACCAAACACTTACACTACCAGTTCGATTGGTAAGACCAATAAATCTACATATATTATAATACCAACCTCTATTTATGAATTGTGAAATAACAAGAGCTGAAACCCCGGCAATTATTGATGCTCCAAAAACCTCTTTAAAATCGATTTTTACTTCTGAATCTAATAAGGCTGAAAAAAAGATAATGTTATCTTTGAAGATTATTTTATAAATTATAAATAATATAAAATAATTTATAAATCCTAAAAGTATTACATATATATAATACTCTCTATTATCAATTTTTCTTTTTGAAATCAAAGATTTAATAATAACCATACTAACAAATCCCGGAAACAAAAGAATAATTAACCTAACAAATAAATCGCTAACTTCCATATGGCACTCTACCTAAATAATCCTTCCAGCAATATCCAATTATCGTTTTCCATTTCATCTGTATATTCAGTATTACAAAAATATAGATGATTATTTTTTTCATAATCACGAACAAATCCCCAATTAACATTATACTTTTTAGAATATTTTTTTAATGCTTCAAATTTGTTTTCTACTTTCAAGTCTATATTTTTAGATTCACCATCAGCATTTTCTCCGCCCTTAGTTTCAATTATCCATATTTTATTATTCTTATCACAAACTATATAATCAGGATAAAAATTCCATTTTTTATTAACTGCATCATTGTAAACTAAAGAAAAATAATCACTTGATGACTCACCATTTTTATAAAACCATTTTATATTTTCATTTGTTTCACAAAAAAATTCAAACATTCTTTCACTTTTAGATTTTATAGTACTATTAGGATATTCTATATATGCTGATTTTTCATATAT
>SKJH01000009.1 GCA_007116005.1 Bacilli bacterium
AATGCAATAAATACGCATAGCCATAAATCATATGATAAAGAAGAAATTATGAAATTAGAGAAGGCTTATTCTATATTATTTAGAACGCTTAATGAATTAAATAATATTGGTTTTTCTTCAGACATAGGAAATAATATTGTAGATAATTATATTGAATATATTAAATCTGTAGACCCAAATATTGATTTAAACAATTATAATAACGAAAAAAATAACAGTAGAAGTAAATAATCTACTGTTATTTTATATATAAAATATAATTATTTTCTTGAAGCATATTTACCATCTTTAGTAGAAATAACTACTGTTTCACCTTCATCTATAAATAATGGGACTTTTAATAACATACCGGTTTCTAATATTGCATCTTTTGTTGCACTACTTGTTGTATTACCTTTTACACCAGGTTCAGTTCTTGTTACCTTCATTTCAATTTTATCTGGTAAAATTATACCCAACATTTCATTTTTATAAAACATTATTTCTACTTCTAAATTTTCTTTTAAAAAATTTGTTTCTTCTTCAATTTGACTTTTTTGCAATTCTACTTGCTCATATGTTTCCATATTCATAAAAACGTAGATATCACCTGTATTATATAAAAATTGCATTGTTTTTTTTTCAACCATAGCTTTACCAACTTTAATACCTGCATTAAAAGTATGTTCTATGTTTGCGCCAGTTCTTAAATTTTTCAATTTACTTCTTACAAACGCTGGGCCTTTACCAGGTTTAACATGTAAAAATTCCATAACTTGAAAAATATTATTGTCAAATTCAATAGTCATTCCTGTTTTAAAATCGTTTACGTTTATCATAATACCTCCTGAACAATAAATATGAAACTATTAGTCATATTATTTTTTTTCTTTATGTGTAGTAGTTTTTTTACACTTAGAACAATATTTATTTAATTCTAATTTTTCAGTAGTATTTTTTTTATTTTTTATAGTTCTATAGTTTTCTTCTTTACACTCTGTACATAATAGTGTGATTCTTTCTCTATTACCTACTTTTGCCATGACAATCACTCCTTCTTTATAACTTTATACATTATATCAGATTATTGATAAATTTCAAAGTATTTATTTGTAACTTTTCTTCCGATTCTCCTATTTACTTGCGATTGATAATTTGGACCATATATATGACTAACATCTGGCGATATTATTACTATACTCATTTTAGGATCATCATATGGAGCATATCCTGCAAAAGTAGCTGTAACTGTTTGTTTATCTATAACGCCATCTTTTGTACTATCATAAAAACTTTGTGACGTACCTGTTTTACCCGCCGGATTATGAATTAAATCCATATAACCAAATCCTAAACCACTTCTAACCATAACATCTTTAAAACCTTCTTGTATTCTATTAATATATTTTATATCTATATCAACTTTATTTAATAAGTCTGGTTCTATATTATATAATAATTCTCCTATTTTTTCATCATTTGTAGGTGAGTGAACAGCTTTTAGTAAATTCAGTTTCATTCTTTTACCATCATTAGCTATTGTATTTATATATTGTGATAACTGTATTGGAGTATATGTATCATATTGCCCAATAGAAAAATCTAATAAATGTCCAGGCATTGGATTAATTCCTTTATAACCGGTACTTTCAATAGGTAAATCTATTTCCGTTTTTACACCTAAACCAAACTGTGCATACATATCTCTATATTTATTAAAAGCATTCATATCTATTCTTAAAGGCATATTACGTTTATACTCAACACCTCCTACTTTCATTGCAATTTTAAATTGATATGAATTAGAAGATAATTTTAACGCACCTATATCATCTAAAACACCTAAACCACTTCTCCAAGAACATTTTCTTGGAGTTGACGCTAAAAAGATACACTCATCTAACATTCTTGTTCCTATATCAATTACTTCCTCATTATATCCAACAGCAATAGATGCACCTTTAATTACAGAACCTACTATTATAGGAGTTGTTGGAACAAATGATGTATAATCATATATTTTTAATTTTTTATTATCATCTATAATTTGTTTAGACGCCATAGCTAAAATTTCCCCTGTTTTTGGATCACTTACCACAACAAAATTCCTATTAAAATATTGAGTATTAGGTTCCTTTTTAGCTTTAATCATTTCCTCTTCTATAATTTTTTCAATTTCAAGTTGTAAATTTATATCTATAGATAAAACAATATCATGTCCCCTAACACCTTCCTCATGAATCATCAACTTACCATATCTATTAACATATTGTGTTTTTTTCCCCCTTAGTAGTTCATCATACTGGAATTCTAAATGTGAAATTCCTACTCTATCATTAAGATTATACCCTTTTTTCAAATAATGGTCTTTTAATTCATAAGGAACTCCTTGATTACTAGAAGATACTACACCTAAAATACCTCTTAAAGTACTACCATACAAATATTTTCTTTGCCAATCAAGTTTTATCCCTATACCCTTATATTTATCTAAATTTTCTGCTATATATGCATATTCTTCATCCGTAATATTTGTGTTTTTTATTATTTTTTTATCATGAGCATATCCTCTGTTCATTAAATAATAAATAAATGCAGCTTCCCGATCTATTTCATCATATTCACTTAACTCCTCTTCTGTTATTCTATCTCTTCTTTTTGTTTGAATATCAAAATTAGTTAATCTTCTCTTTCTTAAAAGTTCTCTTTCTTCTTCAGTTATTTTTTTATTAGCACGTTCTAAATTATTAATAATCCAAAAATCTTTTAATATTCTATCTGTTAACCCTCTATAATCTACATCAATTGATTCTGCTAAACGATACGCTATATCAATTTCTTCCGATCTTGTTACACCTCTTTTACGCTTATAATAAATTACTCTAACACCAATATTATCTACAAGTAAATTATAATTTCTATCATAAATTCTTCCTCTTGGTGCACTATGTCCTTCTACAATATTTACTGTTAGTCTATTTAATTGTTCCGTATATACATCTTTATTAATAATTTGTATATTAACTAATCTAATTATTATTATAGAAAAAAGAAATATTAATAAAATTGAAATTATATTAAATCTTTTTTCTATAATCTCATTAATATTTCTTTTCTTTTTATAATATTTTTTTTTCATAGTATCACCTTCCTTAATTATTTTGGTATCAACAAAAAAAACTATTCATACATTAGACTAGAGGTGAAAATATGTATTATAATTTAATAAAAAGTTATGTTGATAGGTTAACTATTGAGGATTTAGACAAATTTGCTAATAGTAAAGGTATAACTTTAACAGAAGAAGAACAACCAATTATATATAATTGTATAAAACAACATTGGGAAACGTTCTATTATGGTAATCCAAAGGAAATATTAGAA
>SKJH01000049.1 GCA_007116005.1 Bacilli bacterium
AATTTTCCTATACTAGCTATATGATAAGGTTGATTCGGGTTGATTTCTTCACCAAACCCTTCGGCAATATTTAAATGCAAATTTAAATCATCTGAATGAACTAATAAATATGCATTATGTATTTTTTTATCTTTTCTAACTCTTCTTCTGAAGTTTTCTTCTATTCTATATAAAAGTTCATCTTTTTTCATATATAATCACCAATAATATTATAACAAAAAAACTAGATAACCACTAAGAAATTTAAAGTGTGTCATTTTACATTATTAATTATGAGTGAACTAATTTTGTTTTGGGATTACTTACTTTTTTTACAAAAATTAGATAAATATGTTAAAATATTCTTATATTCAAAATATAAATATATATAATTCTTTAAAGTTCTAAAACTGATTGACAATTTAATATTTTTTGGATTATATGAATATATTATAACAAAAAAATAAATACATGAAACAAAAAAGGAGAGTGATATATATATATTGTTTTTATATTAATAAATTTTTAAGGAGAATTATATTATGAGTGAAAAAAATTTAAATGAAACTTCAAAAGAAGAGCAAAAAGTTAGTGAACAGAATCAACGAAAAAAAAAGAAATTTAAAATAAAGTATATTTTATTATCTGTCCTATTAATAATTATACTTATTATAACTTGGTTATTTTTTAGTTTATTTTTAATTAAACCAAAAAATTTGGGAATTAGTTATACTTATGAAGATTATATTAACGCAATAGAAAAAACTGGTATGCAAATTAGTTTTGATGGTTTAACAGATGAAGATTTAGAAGAGTATAAGAAAAATTCCAGTAAAAAAAATATTCACGACTTTAACTGGGAATTTTCAGATTATAAAGAAAAATCTTTTACATTAACAAACGAAGAAGCAACCGCTCTTTTGAATAACATTGCACCAGGTTTTTGGTGGTTTGAGAATTTACAAGTTAAAGTAGATAGTAATGGTGTTATGCAAGGATCTAGTAGAGCAGACATTAGTAGATTAAAAAGAGATTTATATTCAGATGTTGCTAATGATATACCAATACCGCTACCTAATAGCGTTAATATCTACAGTGAAGGTAAAATAGAAATTAATAATAACAAATTAACCGGAACGCCTGAATCATTTTATGTTGGGGCTATCCCTTTACCTAATAACTTAATGACACAAGAAAGCATTTCTGTTATGGAAGATTACTTCCCTAGAATTTATACAATAGTACCCGGTTTGGAAATTAATAGATTATCGACAGAAAATGGTGAGTTTGTATTTGAAGGGATCATACCCCAAACTATTACAGTCACCCCAAAGTAAGGAGTTAAAATGAAGTACATAAAAATCAATGGAAAAAAAGAAAAAATACCACCCTTTCCACATCATAAAGATTATATATACAAGTGTAAAAACTTTTTTGAAGCTAAAAATATTTTTGATCACTTATTTAGAGAAAATTTCTACACTTTAAGAGAACTTTATAGAAGTTTTAAATTTAAATGTGCAATACCAAGGGTATTGCTAATAGATCCTACTAGTAATTGTAACTTAAAATGTAAAGGTTGTTGGTCTAACGATTATAAAAAGGGTAACAATATATCATTTGAAAAACTAGATGACATTTTAACACAAGCTGAAAAGCTTAAAATTAGAGCGTGTTTTATGACAGGCGGAGAGCCTCTACTTAGAAAAAACGATATTATTAAACTAGCAAAAAAACACAATAAGTTAACATTTGGTATATATACAAATGGAACTTTAATAGATAAGAATTTTGTAAAAAAAATGGTCGAGTTAGGTAATTTGAACGTCTTTTTAAGCATTGAGGGTACAGAAGAAGAAACAGACTTTAGAAGAGGTAAAGGTACTTATAAAAAAGTAATAAAAGCTATGAAACTGCTAAAAGAAAATAATATTGGATTTGGTTTTTCTGCATGCTATCATAATAAAAATTATAAAACAATAGCAAGCGATGTTTTTTTGGATTATATGCGCGAATCAGGAGCCTGGTTCGGATGGTTATTTAATTATATTCCCATTGGAAAAAAAGCTGATATTTCTCTTGTTTGCTCTGAAAAGGAAAGAGCTTATGTTCAAAGAAAGGTATCAACATACTCAAAGGAAAAAGATTACTTACTAATTGATTTTTGGAATAATGGTCATTTAGCAGGTGGTTGTGTTGGTGCTGGGTTTGGTTTTGCGCACATTAACTCAAACGGCGATGTAGAACCTTGTGCTTTTTGTCATTACTCAGACTCAAATATATATGATAAATCTTTAGAAGAATGTTTAAAATCTAATTTTTTTACCACATTTAGAAAATACCAACCATTTAATAAAAACCCTTTAAAATCTTGCCCTATGATTGATAATCCGGATTCCATTGTTAAAATAGTAAAAGAAGGAAAAGCTAAATCAACACATCTTAGTGATCCTGAGAGCGCTGAGTTTTTAGCGGCCAAATGTAAAGAGACTTCTTTAAAGTGGTCAAATATAGCTGATGAGCTTTACGAAGAACTACCTTTGAAAAACAGGAGGAATTGGTCAAAATTTAAAAGATATTTTGCATTTAGAAAAAAGATAACTGATGGTAGAAGAAACCTTTAATTATAAAATAATTAAAAACAAAAATAAGGAATGGATAGTTTTAATACACGGTTTTGGTGGTAGTTCACTAACTTGGAAAAACCAAATAAACTTTTTTAAAGATAAATATAATTTATTAATATTTGATATGCATAAAAATAATCATGAAAAAATTTCTTTTGAATCAATATGTAAAATGATTAATAAATCTCTAATAAAAGAAAAAATTAAAAAAGCTCATTTTATTGGTTTTTCATTTAGTACATTAATTTGTCTGAAATTTGGACAACTTTATACAAAAAAGGTTTCTTCTTTATCTTTGGGTGGAGGCATTATAAAGTTTGATTATAAAACTAGATTTTTAATCAATATCGCCTTAATATTAGAAAAATTTGTTAGTCATACATTTATATATAAAACTTTTGCTTATATAATAATGCCAAAGAAAAACCACAAAAGGTCAAGAAACATTTTTATTAGGGAAGCGAAAAAATTGGATTCAAATAATTTTAAAAAATGGTTACATTTAATTCCCTCATCATATAAAAGTGATGTTTGGTTAAATGAAATAAAATATCACTTCCCTATTGTTTATATTATGGGCGAGCAAGATCACTTATTTAAAAAACATACATTTAAACTTGCTAAAAAACTTAATATTAAAACTATAGAAATTATAAAAGCAGGACATGTTTGTTCAAT
>SKJH01000020.1 GCA_007116005.1 Bacilli bacterium
ACAAAAAGTTACTGTTAAAGACTTAAATGTACCTTTTTTTATTAATATTGTCTAATTTGTTTTTTAATATGTTATGTAAAACAACAATATAAAGACAAGAAATTAATAAAAAATAAATTAAATTCACAAACATATTATCTAAAATAAAATTAGATATAAGAGAAGTGGGAATGAAAAGTACTAAATACCTTATATTGGTATTAATAAAAAAAGGAAGTATAATACCAGAAAACAATATAAATAAAACACTTGGAACAAGTATAAACATTTTAATATTAGATAATAAAATTATAATCATACATAAAATAATACCAACTATACCAAATAAACTTGAATAAAATAAACTTTCAAAAAAAGAAATATTTGTTAATGAAAAAACAAAAGATATAATTGCGCCATCAATAATTGCTATTGATGGTGGAATATATATTATAGACATTATATTTTTTCTTATATCATATACTTTATAAATGTTTTTTTCACGAATTATAATAATTGATATAATTATCCCTATAACAAAAGGATTTATAGATGAAAGGATTGTATCAAAAATAATATAAAATATATTATCAATTTCAAATAACGGTATTATAAAACGAAAAAATATCCCAATAATTATTGGGATAAAAATAGCAACAAAAAGATTAATATCTTTTTGGATTTGGTTAATAAATTGCATAAGTGATTCATAAATATATTTCATATTAATACCACCATATTATATTTTATAGTCATCTTCTAGCGAAAACTCTACGTTTTCTTCTATCCATTCTTTTCTGGGTTCAACATTGTCACCCATTAATACACTTACTCTTTTTTCTGCAAGAGCAGCATCTGTAATATTTATTTTTATTAAATTTCTAGATTCAGGATCCATTGTTGTACTCCATAGTTGATCAGCATTCATTTCTCCTAATCCTTTATATCTTTGTATATTTACATTTTTTCTTGTTCCAATTAATTCTTTTAATTCTTCGTTGGTCCACGCATAATTATAACTCTTATCTGAGAATGTCACCTTATAAAAAGGTGGCATTGCAATAAATAATTTTCCTGATTCTATTAATGGTCTCATATAACGATAAAAGAACGTAAGTAACAACACTTGAATATGAGCACCATCATCATCAGCATCGGTCATTATAATAATTTTGTCATAATTACATTCTGATAATTCAAAGTCATTCCCTACTCCAGCACCTATAGTATGTATTATTGTATTAATTTCTTCATTTTTTAATATATCTTCTAATTTTGTTCTTTCAGTGTTTACAACTTTTCCACGAAGAGGCAAAATTGCTTGAAATTTTCTATCTCTTCCTTGTTTAGCAGAACCACCCGCTGAGTCACCCTCAACAAGAAATAACTCTGTTTTTTTTGAATCTTTAATTTGAGCAGGTGTCAATTTACCACTTAGAATTTTTTCTTTTTTTGTGCCATTGTTTTTTCTTGAGTCTTCCCTAGCTTTTCTAGCTGCTTCTCTTGCACTCTTTCCTTTAAGTGCTTTATCCACTATTGAAGTCGCTATTTTTTTATTTTCTTCTAAAAAGAATTCTAACTTTTCGGACATAATATTTTCTACTACTGTTCTAGCAATAGGGGTTCCAAGTTTTGATTTGGTTTGACCTTCAAACTGTAAAACATTTTCAGGTATCTTTAAAGATATTATAGCTGTTAAACCTTCTCTTACATCAGTACCTTCAAAATTTTTATCTTTACTTTTTAAAAAACCATTTTTCTTAGCATAGTCGTTAAATACACGTGTTAGAGCTGTTTTAAATCCTATTTCATGAGTTCCACCTTCATTAGTCTTAACATTATTTACAAACGATATAATATTCTCAGAATATGCATTAGTATATTGGAACGCAATTTCTACTTCTAACTTATCTTTTTCTCCTATAAAACTAATTACTTTATGCAATTCTTTTTTGTCCTCATTTATATATTCAACAAAAGCTTTTAAACCATTTTCATATTGAAATTTTTCTTGTTTTTTGTCTTCTTCATCTATAACTTCAACAGAAAGACCTTTTAATAAAAAAGCACTTTCTTGCATTCTCTCACACACTGTTGTGAAACTTAAATTAGTAGATGAAAATATAGTGTCATCAGGCATAAATCTAACAGTAGTTCCTGTTCTATTTATTTTACCAATTTTTTTCAACGGTACAGTAACACGTCCGCCGTTTTCAAACTTTATATAATATTCGGCACCGTCCCTTTTTGATGTTACCTCCATCCATTTACTTAAAGCATTTACAACAGAAGCCCCAACACCATGCAATCCTCCAGAAACTTTATATCCACCTTCTGAAAATTTACCACCAGCATGTAACATAGTATAAATTACTTCTGGTGTAGATTTTCCACTTTCATGGATTCCTACAGGAACACCTCTACCCTCATCACTTACACTAACACTTCCATCACTATGTAATATTATTTTTATACTCTTTCCATATCCATTTATTACTTCATCTATACTATTATCTGCTATTTCCCATATTAAATGATGAAGCCCCCTTTTATCTGTAGACCCTATATACATTCCTGGTCTTTTTCTTACTGCTTCTAATCCTTCTAATATTTTAATAGATTTCTCATTATACTTTACAGCCATGTTGCCACTCCTTTTATACATTCATAATGATTATAACAAAAAAAAACTAATTAATCTATAATTGCTTTTTTTACAATATTTTTTTTAATCTTCATTATTATTTACAGAAAACAAAAAAATACAACATTAAGTTGTGTTATTATCTAGTGCGAAAATTTTGATTTTTATTTTTTTATAATAATTGAAGTGTTCTTCAACATTATTTATTCCTAATAAAAATTCTTCTCCTCTTTTATAATTTAAATCCAAAATTTCTGCCCCTTGATTTCTATAACGAATATTAATAAAAGAATAAATAACATTAGATAAAAGCTTAGAATTTTGATTTAAATAATAATATATATCTTCTTTTTCTAACTGCATCAACCCATACATTGCACCATTTTCCGAAGTAAAACCTTTATAATTATCTCCATGAGTTTCTACATATTTAATAATTGTTGAAATAAAAGTATTATCTATAATTTCTTTATTATTTATTTTATCCCATCTTAACATTATAATTATACCAAAAATCAAAGAATATATATCAATTTATAAAACAAAAAAAAGCAATGATTATAATTGCTTACTCATTGCTTTCATCATTTGATTAACCTGTTTTTGAGATGGTTTTCTTCCCATTTGTTGCATCATAATTTTAATCATTTGTTCATTTATCGGTGGGTTTTCTTTCAAATACTTTTTCATATAATGCTTTGCAATAAAAAAGCCTCCAATACCACCTAATATAATTCCAATTAATACTTTTAATATATCAAATAAAATTTCCATTATTATCCCTCCTACACTAATATTCTACTAGAAACAAAAGAATTATACAACACTTTCTGTGTTTATTTTTTCAACCCAAAAATAATCTTTATTAACAAAATCACAGATAAATATATCTTTATTATAATTTTTTATTGAATTTAAAAACACAGAACAATTTATATTTGACTTTAATTTTATATGTGAATTATATATTCTCATTAAAGTTATCTCATCTGAATATAAATTATTTATTATATGTCCATACTCATTTCTAGAATATGATAACTCATGCGAATGTTTAGAGTATATATATTCATTTGTTTTTTTATATCCAAAAGGCAACGTAACTTGTTCTAATAAACGATATCCTAAAACAATATCATTATTTTTCAAATTATATATTTGTTCTAAAATTTTATATAAAGAATAAGGCTTTTTTTTATAAAAATGAACAAGGGAGTCCTTTATAATAAATGCATAATATATCCTCATACTAACACCTCATATAAAGGATAACAAAAACAAATGTCCTATTATGTCATTTATTATCTAAATAATCTTTCTACTTTACTTAATATAAAATCAAAATCAATTTCAAATTCCTTAATAAGTTCATCTTTTGTGCCACTCTTTCCAAATTCATCTAAAGTTATTAAATATTTACTATTATAAGCATATTTATACCAACCGTTACTAGAAGAAAATTCAATTACTATTGTTTTATAATCACTAGGAATTAAAGACTCTTTATACTCTTCATTTTGTTTTTCAAACTTTTCAACACACGGCATACTTATAACTCTAATATCTATACCTTTTGGCTCTAGTTTCAAAGCTACTTTAAGTGCTAAGTCAACTTCCGTACCAGTTGCTATTATTACACCTGATAATTTATTATTTTCTTTTCTAACAATATATGCACCTTTATTAACTAATTCAACATTTGTATCAGAAAGTAAATTTGTTTCGTTTTTAGAAACAATAAGCGCACAAGGTTTGTTATCTGTTAATATTTCATTCCAACATCCAACTATCTCTTTACCATCTGCTGGTCTATACACATTGAAATTAGGTATACTTCTTAACATAAACAGTTGTTCAATCGGTTGATGAGTAGGACCATCTGCTCCTATTGTAATATTATCATGAGTAAAAATATAAATAACTGGAATATCCATAAGTGCTGACATCCTAATAGCAGGTTTCACATAATCAGAAAACGCTAAAAAAGTAGAACCAAAAGGCCTTAAACCGGATATTGCAAGACCATTTAATATTGCACCCATAGAATGTTCTCTAACACCAAAATATATGTTTTTCCCTATATAATTTTCTTTTGAAAATACAGGGAATTTACTTAAATACGTTTTAGTAGAACTTATAAGATCAGCACTACCTCCTAAAAGAGGAAAAACATTTTCTGATATAACATCCATGATCTTACCGTTAGTTTTTCTCATTTCTTCTTTATTTTCAAAAGAAAAATCAGAAAAGAGTTTTTGAATATCTATATTTATATTATTAGATAGAATACTACCCAATTTTTTATTTAAATCATCACTAGCAATTCTTTCGAAATTCTCATGCTGTTTTTTCCAATTATTATAATTTGATTTACACCTATCAGTAAAATAATCTCTAAATTCTAATACTAACTCATTTGAAATATCAAAAGGTACATTTCTAATGTTATTTTTAGTTTTAAATTGTAAAATATCTTCTTCAGATAAAGGAGCACCATGAACAGTATTAGTTCCCTGTTTTATAGAACCTCTACCAATAACAGTTTTCACCTCTATTATAGATGGTTTATCTAAAACACTTTTAGCATTTAAAATAGCGTTATCTATTTCATCAACTTTTTCTCCGTCATCAACTAATTGAGTATGCCAACCCAAAGCTTCAAATCTTTTTAAAACATTTTCAGTAAAAGATAAATCAGTATCACCATCTAAAGATATATTATTTGAATCATATAAAACAATTAATTTACCTAACCTTAATGTACCCGCTAAAGAAGCAGCCTCATATGAAATACCTTCCATTAAATCTCCATCACTACATAATACATACGTATAATAATCAATTATATTACAATTATTAATATTAAAATTTGCACTATAAAATTTTTCTGCTATTGAAACGCCAACAGCACTTGCAAACCCTTGACCAAGTGGACCAGTACTCATATCTACATATTTTGTAACATCATATTCTGGATGCCCAGGTGTTATAGAATCAATTTTTCTAAAAGATTTTAAATCATCCAGAGATAAATTAAGTCCCGCAAAAAATAAAAGACAATATAAAAGTGAAGACCCGTGTCCTGCTGACATAATAAATCTATCCCTATTTATCCATTTATCATCATCAACATTAACATTAATATGCTTTAAATATAACGTGTATAACATTGGTGCAGCCCCTAATGCTATCCCAGGATGCCCACTTTTTGCATTATCAATCATATCAATAGCAAGCGCTCTAATACTATCAATTGTCCTTTTTTCTAAAAAAGTATCATTTGTTTTCATATATACACTCTCCAATTATTATTAAGTGTATTATAACAAATAATTAAAAAAATTAAAATAATAATTAATACATTACATCTAATAACACTATATTATTATAATTATCATTAATTTCTTCTAATTTCTCTACCCTCCACATCCAAAATACTGAAAAACATAATATTAATGTATAAAACATAATTATAATTTTATTTTTCTTTAAATTTTTCATATTATTTCCTCCTTTATCTACACCCTTATATTAGCACGAACATTTGTTTGTGTCAATGGTTTTTTCGAACAAACGTTTGACATTTTAAAAACGGTGTGTTAAAATGTAAACAATATATAAATAAGGAGGCATTTATGGACGGTTTAACAAAAAGACAAGATGAAATATTAGACTTTATAAAAGAATATATCGTATCAAATGGATACCCGCCTACTGTTAGAGAAATTGGTATAGCATTAGGTTTATCTTCTCCTGCTACAATACACTCACATCTAAATAATCTTGAAGAAAAAGGTTATATCAAGAAGAATGATTATAAAAATAGAGCTATAGAACTCCTTGTAAAAAATGAATACTTTAATAATAATGAATCTATTGTAGAAGTACCTTTATTAGGTAAAGTTACTGCTGGTAACCCTATTGAGGCTATAGAAAGTCCAAACGAACTATTTAGTTTACCTGCATATTTAATTCCAAATAAAAAAGAGGTTTTTACCCTCAAAGTTAGTGGAGAAAGTATGATTAATGCCGGCATATATGATGATGATATTGTTATAGTACAAAGACAAAACGTTGCAAGAAACGGTGATATGGTTGTTGCTATGACAGATGAGAATGAAGTAACATTAAAAACTTTCTACAAAGAAGATGGATATTTTAGATTACAACCAGAAAACAATACAATGGCTCCTATAATATTAAATAGCGTAACTATTTTAGGAAAAGCAATTGGATTATATAGAAAATTATAAGGAATTATAGAAAATATAATTCCTTTTTTATATCTCAAGCAAAAACATTTCAAAAGCTAAGTCTTTATTTATATACCCTGTTTTTATCTTAATATCTAGATCAGCAAGTTTTTCTAAATATTTTAATAAATTTTTTTCACTAATTATAATATTATTTGCAAGTTTTATTCTATAAGGGTGCACACCTAAATGTTTGGAAATATCTATTTCACTATACCCCAACTTAAACATAACCTTAGTCTGATATATCAACCTAAATTGATTTGCTATAACAACAATCAATTTTATAGGTTCTTCATTTAAAATTAGTAAATCATCATATATCTCTAAAGCTTTTTCCACATCTCTTTTAACTACTGCATCTACTAAATCAAATATATTATCATTTATAACCTTTGATGATATATTTTTTATATCACTATCATTTATTTCTTTAGAATCTAATTTATATAACTTTAATTTATCTATTTCATTAACTACAACACCCAGATTTGTACCAACTATATCTAAAAATAGTTTAATACTATTTTTAGATATTTTATAATTAGAATTTTTTAATTCTTTTTCAACAAATAAAACTAATTCATTATATTTTAGTTTGTTAAATTGTTTGACATTTACCTTCTTTTTTAATTCTTTAACTATTCTTTTTCTTTCATCTAATTTATCACTTATTGTTGTTAATATTAATATATTATCTATTTGAGAATTAATAATCGCTATTAATTTTTCTATATCATGATTTATATCACTTTCTCTAGAACCAGTTAAAAATTTACAATTTTTGCATACAACAACTTTCTTTTCTGAAAACAAAGACATAGTATTTAAATCTTCTAAAGCAGAATAAATATTTTCTTCTAGCATATCATATTTAACCACTTTGTTTTCTATATCTTCACCTAAAAAGGATGATATTATAGAGTTTATTTCTCTATTAATAAGATAAGATTCTTCACCAAACAACAAATATATATTCTTATTCATAAATATCACCAACTTAATTATATATAAAAAAAACAGCAAACACAAGGTTTACTGTTTTTTGTCTTTAGAAAGCCCCGAAGGGCTTAATCTATATAAACGCTAATGCAGTAGCGTTCTACAATATATTATGTACCAGTTGTCAAAATAGTTACATCTTTTTTATTAAATATAAATTTTATACTACCTTCTATATCAGTTCTATATATTTTTACATTATTATTTTTAAGAGTTTCTAAAACACATGGATGTGGATGATTAAATTTATTGTTTTTACCAACTAATATTACAGCGTATTCTAAATTTATATAATTAATAAATGAATCACCTGTACTAGTTTTAGATCCATGATGACCGACCTTTAAAATATCTACTTCAATATCATATTTATTTATTATGTATTCTTCAACCTCAATTGTTGCATCTCCCGTTAACAATATTTTTTTATTATTTAACTTTGTATATATAACTATACTATCTGTATTTTCATCTGACTGTTTATGTGGATTTAATATGAAAAATGGAGTGTTATTTACAACAAATTTATCATTTTCACCTTTAAATTTATATTCTATATTTTTATTATACAAATAGTTGATTAAACGTCTCTCATTATAATTAATATCTCCTTTGTTCATTATTACTTTTTCAACCTTTATATTGTTTATAATATTTATTGCCTCACCCATATGATCATAATGACCATGAGTAATTATTAAGTAATCTATCTTACTTATGGCCTCAGATTTAATATATGGAACAATTACATCTTCACCTAATGAAAATGTATTATTTCTTATTTCCCACCCTTCATTTACTCTTTTATAAACACCACCTGTATCCACTAATATATTACCTTTATTAAACGGCAGCCTAATTAAAATAGCGTCCCCTTGACCAACATCTATAAAAATAATTTCTGGATTTTTATTTATTGTTATAACATAATAATTAACTATCATTATAATTGGAATTAAAACCATATAAATATAATTTTTTGATTTAATTTTATAAATAACCAAAGTAAAAATTAAGTAATATAAAATTATAAATATTATATTTGGTTTACCAAGAATTAAAATAAATTGATCAAGTTTACAAAAAAAACTTGAACCACTCTCTAATATATTAATAAAAAAATATAAGATTCCATCAAAAAAAGGTATCACAAAACATAAAAGAGATAAAGGGAATATTATAAAAGAAACAAAAGGCACAAAAAAAAGATTTAATAAAACGCTTAACAAATTTATTTGATAAAAATTATATAAAACTATAGGAACACTAGAAAAAAATGCAATTAAAGACACTACAAAACATGTTATTATTTTGGTTTTGCATCTTTTAATTATATCTTGACTTAAAATTAAATACATACTAATAAGAAAAGAAAAATGTAATCCAACACTATATATTAAAAATGGATTTAATATTAATAAAATAGATAATGTTAATAACAATATATATATAGGAGAAACATTAAGTTTTAAAATCTTATTTAGTGATAACAAAATAAAGAATAAACCCGCTCTTAATATAGAAGAAGAAAAATTAGTTAAAAACATATAAATGTATATAAATAAAAATATAAATAAATATTTATATTTTAACTTTTTAAAAATTATCATCATAAAAGCTACAATAAAAGAAATATGTAATCCTGAAATTGAAAATAGATGACTAATACCATTTACTTGATATGTATTCCTTACTGTTTTATTTATATATGAATTATCTCCTAAAATAAAAGCATACAAGTATTCTTTAGATAAATATATATTGTCTATTCTATTAATTATTTTTTGTTTAATTTTATATAATATATTATCGTTCTTTTTATACATCACTATTTCATCTATATAAAAAACATAATGTATTTTATTTAAAAATAAATATCTCTTATAATCAAAAAGATTAAATACTGTTTGTTTTTTTGGTATTGACATAATACCATTTAACAATACATAGTCTCCAAGTTTATATTTTTCTTTAAACAATTTTATTTCTTCCTCTTTTTTGAAATAATAAATCGCTTTAATTTTTTCTTTCCCTACTATATCTAAGCTTAGCCTATTTCCATCTATATTAAACCTATGAATATAACCTACTATATTTTTATCATTTATATCATATTTACTTGTATGTTTTATTAAATTTGATAAAACAAGAGAATAACTTACAGAGCAAATAACAATAAATATACATATATATTTATACTGTAATAAGGTGCTTAATCTTTTCAAAAGTTGAGTCTCCAATACCCTTAATATTTTTTAACTCTTCTATTGAATTAAAAGCGGTTTCTTCCCTATATTTAATAATATCATCAGCTTTAACCTCACCAATTCCAGGTAATGTAATTAATAATTCCTTAGAAGCTGTATTTAAGTTTATTTTTCCGTCTATAGTATCATTATCACTATAATCATCTATATCAGATTCACAAATACATGCATCGTTAATATAATCTGGACATATACACTCACTTTCTATTTCTTTTATTATTTCTATTATTGTAGGTTCCTTACTTTCCTTTAACTTTTCTCTTGCGTTTTCTACTTCTTTTTCTGTATATATAATTATTGTCATTTCATCTGTTATTTTTTTGCTTAAATTAATAAAGCTTGTATCAGCATTTTCAGTTAAGCCTCCTGCTGTATCTATAACATCTATTATTCTAGAATTATAATTCATCTTATACACATCAGGATTTAATACTGCACCTTTTATATCAACAAAAAAATGATTATGAATTTCTTCTTCAATTTCTAAAACTTCTTCTTTTATATCTATAAAATTATCTTCTTCTATGTAAATTATATTTTTGTTTTTAATATTAAATATTACAACGCAAAACAAAACAAACAATATAATTATTAATAATAGAATTTTATTTTTCAAAAATATTTTTTCCATAAAAAAACCTCCTTATTGAGGTTATTCTTTATTTTTTATTATCTTCCCTTAATTTTATTTCTAAGTGTCATTTCTCTTGTATGTCTATTCGTATCTATACATACTCTTTGTACTAACCCAAGACATATGGTTATATTGATTGCAAAAGAACCACCATAACTTAAAAATGGTAAAGGAACACCTGTTAAAGGTAATATGCCCAAAATCCCTACAAGGTTAACAAATACATGCATAAAAATATACATTGCTATTCCATAACATATAATACTTCCCATAAGTGTGGAACTTTTTCTTGAAATATATAGTACCCTATATATTATAAACGCATATATTAAAATAACTAATATTCCAATAATTAAACCTAACTCTTCAACAATTACCGGAAAAATAAAATCAGTATGGGCCTCAGGTAAATACAAAAATTTCTGTGTACTATTTCCAATACCAACCCCAAAAAGACCACCATTATTTATTGCAATATAACCATTACAAACTTGATACCCAGTTCCAGCTTCCATATATCTTGTACATGGTTTTAAAAAATTAAATCTTTGTATTTGTGTAGTTGTTAATATTTGTTTACCATTCAAAACTGCAAAACCCATAGCAATACATAATACCATCAACCCACTAAAAACGACTAAATTTATCCTCTTCTTTATTTTTTTATTCATTGGAATTGCTATAAATGTTAAAGCTGTTATTCCAAAAATTATTAATGTGGTTCCAAGATCAGGCTGAGCAAAAATTAAAAAACTTATTATAGCGACATATATTATAGGAACTAACGCTAATACATAATTATCCTTATTATTTCTAATTTTATGGTAATGAACCCCCATAAAAACAATAATAACAGTTTTGGCAATTTCACTTGGTTGAAAATTAAAAAAACCTAAATTAAACCATCTTTGGGCCCCATTTATAACGGTACCAAAGAAGAAAATAGCAATCAAAGAAGCTATAGTTCCATACAATATTGGATATATTAGTTTTTTATAAAAACTTATAGGAATAGAAATAACTACAAGAAATACAAAAATACACACTATTAATATTAAACCTTGTCTAATTAAATATTGATATGCATTATAAGCTACAACAAAAGCCCTTACATATGATGCACTAAATATCATTACAAGACCAAATATAAACATACCTAAAGAAAAAAATAATAATGGTTTATCTAACTTTCTTAATAATGCCTTCATTTTTCATACCCTCTATCTGTAATTATAATATCAGAACAACAAATAAAAGTAAACTTTTAAAGTAGTTAAATTTACATCAA
>SKJH01000075.1 GCA_007116005.1 Bacilli bacterium
GTTTGGTTGTAGGATTAAGATTAGCGCTTATAAAATTTAGAACTTCTGCTTTAAAAAGAACTAAAGAATGGTTCAAATCTATACAAAAAAAACAAGAAGAGAAAAGACTTAGAAGAATAGAGGAATTAACACTTATATCTGAAGAATTGAAAGCTGAAAGAAACAGAAGAAAACAAGAAAAAATAAACGATAAAAATAATAAACTAAAAGAAAAATTACAAAAAAATAACGAAAAAATCAAAAGCTTATAAGATTAAAACTCAAATAGTTAAATATTTGAGTTTTTTTATAATTATGTGATAAAATATTGATAGGTGATTTTATGAAAGTTAGAACAAGATTTGCGCCTAGTCCAACTGGGTTTATGCACATTGGTGGAGTTAGAACAGCTCTTTATGCATATTTGATTGCAAAACAAAATAATGGTAGCTTTATATTAAGAATAGAGGATACTGATCAACAGAGATATGTAGACGGTGCTGTTGAAGTAATTTATAGTACATTAAAATATCTTGGTTTATATTGGGATGAAGGTCCTGATGTTGGCGGGAATTATGGTCCTTATATACAAAGTGAAAGAAAAAGTCAGTATTTGGATTATGCAAAAAAATTAGTTAGTGAAGGGAAAGCTTACTATTGTTTTTGTGATGAAGATAGACTTGAGAACTTAAAAAAAGATGCAGAATTAAGAAAAATCGCATATAAATATGATGGATATTGTAGAGGGTTATCATTAGAAGAAGCAGAAAACAGAATTAAACAAGGTGATAAGTATGTTATTAGGTTTAAAATGCCTAAAGAGGGTATTACAACTTTTGATGATAAAGTTTATGGTCCTATAGTAGTAAAAAATAATGAAATAGAAGATTTAATAATGATTAAATCAGATTTAATGCCAACTTATAATTTTGCAAATATAATAGATGATCACGAAATGGAAATAACTCATATAGTTAGGGGAAATGAATATGTATCTTCAACTCCTAAATATGTATTAATGTATCAAGCTTTGGGGTGGAATGTACCTGAATTCGTACATTTACCTGTAATTAAGAAAAATAAAGACTCAGATAAAAAATTAAGTAAAAGAGATGGGGATGCCACTGTAGAGGTATTAAAGGAAAAAGGGTATTTAAATGAAGCAATAATTAATATGCTTGCACTTACAGGATGGAGTCCAAAAGGTGAAAATGAATTATTTACATTAGAAGAGTTAATACAAAATTTTAGTGTAGATGGTATTAGTAAAGGAAACGCAATTTTTGATAATGATAAGCTTGCATGGATAAATTCGCATTATATAAAAAAACTTGATGTTGATAAGTTGTTAGAAATAACAGTGCCTCATTTAGAAAAACATTATGATATAAAAGATAGATTGGATTGGGTAAAAGAATTAGTGTTGTTATACCAATCTGCATTATCCTATGGTGAGGAAATAGTAGAACTTACTAAATTATTTTTTGAAAAAGATATAGTTTTAGATGAAGAATGCAAAGAATTTATGAAGCAAGAAGGTATTGATAATACTATTGATGTTTTTAAAGAAGAAATAGAAAGTATAACAGATTGGAATGGTGAAAATATAACAAACGCTATAAATAATACAAAACAAAAAAGTAATTCAAAAGGAAAATTATTATATATGCCAATAAGAATAAAGGTATCAGGTTTAATGCATGGACCGGAACTGCCTGATACAATATATTTACTAGGTAGAGATAGGGTTATTGATAGATTAAGTAATTAGGTGATAAAATGAGATTGAACATAGATGATTGGAAAGAATATAGTACAGAAAATACAGGTGTTCAGGAAAAAGTGTGGTTAATTAAAGATGGAACTTTATACATGTTTAAAGAGGCCTCTAAAAGATTAAATTCAAATAAATATGTATTAAATGATATAAGCGAATGTGTAGCAAGTGATGTAGGTGCACTTATAGATATTGATTGTGCTAAATATACTTTATGTGAGAGAAACGGTTCTAAAGGTGTTGTAACTCCTAATTTTCTTAATAATAAAGCATATAAAGTTAAAAAAGAGGAACTTATATCAGGGTCCAATTTACTTAGCCGTGCAGATCCTGGGTTTAAACCTAGAAGTCTAGAAAATCCTAAAACAGGTGATTTATATACATTGTCATTGCTGCTAAAATGTGTGGAAGAATATGGTCTTATTAAGGAAATTTTAGAAATGGTTGTTTTTGATTTGTTAATAGGTAATCATGATAGAAATGCTTCTAATTGGGGAATTATAAAAAATTTAGAAACAAATAAAGTTCGATTTTCACCTTTATATGATAATGGTGCGTCTTTAGGAATTCCTCTTGATAGTAAAACCATAAACAAACATATAATAGAGGTAGATGGAAGTGCTATGATAATTAATGATATTGTTTTTAGTGAAGTGATACATAATCATATTATTTCTAAAGTAGTTCTGGAACGATATTTTCAAAAAGAAGGGAAAATAAGGTGGGATAATTCTAGAAGAGAAAAGGAATTACCGTATAAACCTTATAACTATAGAATTATGGAATATAAACCAATATTTGAATACATTACTACTTTTTATCCTGATGAAATAAGTTGTATAATTAACAGCATAGAAGATAATGTTAATGAAAACAGTATAGATATTATTTTTAACAAATATTGTGATGAATTAGATATATCAAGAATAAAATTTTCTAAAACAATATTATTAGAAAGATCTAGATGGATGGTTGAACATTATAATAAAGAGATAAAAAAAACATGGGGAAGGTGTTGATATGAAAGAATTATATTTAATTTGGAATTCATATATTTCAAAAAACATTATAATATTAGGTAAATTAATTAAAGACGATGATAAATATATTTTTGCATATAATATTCCAGGGGCGAAAATAGCACAAAATGAAGGGTGTGTTTTGCCCTTTAAATTAGACCAATCAGTTTATGTAAGTAAACAATTGTTTCCTTTTTTTAAGAATAGAATTATGGATACACATAGAAGAAGTTTTCAGGATTATTTAGAAAATTTGGGGTTGAAAAAATATGATGATTTAAAGATCTTGGAAAAAACAAGGGGGATGTCAAATGGAGACAATTTTCAATTAATTACTCATGATGAATTAGAGAAACTTAGGGAAAATGCTAATACAAAACAAAAAAAATAAATATAAGGGGTGTTACGATGAAACTTTATAA
>SKJH01000008.1 GCA_007116005.1 Bacilli bacterium
CATAATGATATACAGTTTCAAATTTTTTTAAGAGAACATAGATTAAAAGAAAAACTTTTTGATATAAAAGAGGATGTAGACTTTATATACACTACTTTTTTTAAAGATATTGTAGATGCATTACAAAAACATCATAAGTTACCAGAAAGACTTGTAGTATATGGAGAATTTAATTCATCTTATTTAAAGTCTACTATTTGTAAAAAAGCACATGAAATAAATCCTGTATATATAAGTTGTAATTCGGTAGGACGCAATAATTATAATATTGATAGGAGAAGAATAGATATAAGTATAACAACTCATATATTTGTATCAACTTATGGGACAATTGACTATAACACCCCTTCTTTTTTAAAATTAGCTCTAAGAGAAATATCAGAAAGGAGGGTAAAGGCATCTATTGCCCATGAATTATCTCACTGGCTTAGAGACACCTTTCATAATTCCTATCTTACAAGAGTAATGGCTATACTCAAAATAGATAGCTCCAAAGTTTTTAAGCTTTTAAAAAGAAATAGTATACATGTATCTCATATAGAAATAGATGCTCTTATACATGCTATTAAAGAAGTCAAAAAAACTTATAGTAGGGAAGAGTGGAATAATTTAAAGTTCTTAGATTTATTTTATGCCTATGAAACTCTTAGAATAACTGCTAAATTTATTTATAAAATATCAGATAAACTTTACTTTATTTGGATGAAAGATTTATCTAAGAGAATGTCAAGAGAAGGTTTGATAGGTAAGAATATGAGAAAATTTCCTACAGAGGGGGAATTAAAAGAACGAATTGAATATTATACAAAAAGAATATATGAATCATTTAGTATAGTTTGAAACAAAAGAGGGCTTCAAACCCTCTTTCTTTTTTTTAGAATATATTCATATATAACATTTGAACAGAACAATCATCACACACTATTCTATCTCTTTTAATTTTTGCAAATTGAGACAACTCCCGCTCATTCAAGACATCTTTAGCCTGAATTTGTTTTTTTACTTTAGAACCACAATACATACATTTTGAATTTTTCATAATTTGATACTCCTTTTTATTGTTGTTTCTTATACTTATATTATCAGCCTTTTTGCGAAAAAACTTTAGAACTTTTTTTAGGTTTTTTAAATTTTTTTATACTAATAAATGAATTAAATTTAGTGATTTTTAGTGGTGAATATTACATGGAAAAATTAAAAAGATATGAAAGAAGGTTTGATGAATATGAAAAAACCTTTTATAAACATAAACTTATAACTATGCCTCTATTAAAAATAACTCCCTATAGTAGGGTTATTTTTGAAAATATGTATTCTCAAAAACAATTAGAGACATTAGCTGATATTATTATTGAAGAGAGTGTTAAGAGAAGTGTTGATATTATTAAGAATAAAATTATTGAAAAAGAAAAAGAGTTTAAATTTTACAATGAGGAATTAACATTAGAGAATTTTAAAGCTATTATATCGCCTATATACTTTCCAGTGCTACTTACTAATAACGGAAAAATAACTATAGACTATACAAAAAATAAATTAAATAAAGAAATAAAAACATTTTTAAAAAGTTTAGGAACTATTAGCATTGAATTTATCGAAATGGGTAGTAAAACTTCTACAAAAGGAAGTTATGTTAATAACCAAATAAAGATATATATACCATCTAATATATATGAAAAAGCAGAAGAAACTATTATTGAAGCTTACGAAAGAAAAGAATTTCCTTTAAGTAGTAAAATAAGTAAATTAGTTCAATTATTGCTCCCACTCAAAGAGACGATAATCCACGAACTACAACATTATTATGATGATTGGAGAAGTAAGGGAGCATATAGTTCTATTTCCTATTCTAATGACTATAACTCTGATAAATATTGGGGTTCACCTGAAGAGGTTAATGCAAGATATACACAAACAGTTTATACTTTAAAAAACGACTCAACTATATATAAAGAGTGGAATATTGTTTTAAAAGAATTTAAGCTTCGCTTTATTGCATGGGATATACTGGATAGAAAAACACAAAAGAGACTTTTATCAAGATTATCACAACAATACCAAGAACTAAATAAATCTAAAAGTGCCTTGCTGGATATTAGCAGTCAAGTTAAAAAATTACAGAAAAAATTCGATGATAATAAAGTAGAGATTTCATATCATAATAAAAAATATATAGAAATAATAAAATTAAATACAGGTAATATCAAGGATGACGCTGTAGTTTTAAGTCAAATAATAAAACTTGCCGATACATATAGACACATGATTATGATATATGTTGAAAAAGGCTGGGTTACAAATATTAAACAATCTGTAAATTTATTAAAAAATTATGGTTTTAATCCTAATAGTGGTAGAACAATAAATTATAAATACAGAACAGGAAAAAATAATTTTATACGGTATCCAAAAAGAGGGTAAATTAAGATGGAAAAATTAAAAAGATATGAAAGAAGGTTTGAAGATTCTTATGATATTAAACAAAAATATAAAAAATTTAATAAATTATATTTTGATAATAACCTCCCTTTAATAAAAATTAAGTATGTAAGTAAATCTTCTAAGTTTATAGCACAAGTTGAATATATAAAAAATGAATTAGATACATTAACAATAAATCTAAAATATTTTGAAACATTATCTGAAAAAAATAAAGACGCTGTTCTAATACACGAAATGATACATATATGGGTAAATGTTTCTGGTCATAAAGGTAAAGGTAATCTACATCAAGGTGAGTTTTTAATAAAAGCAAAATCTATAGAAAATAGGACAGGTTTAAAAATATCAGGCAGAACACATAAAGATTCGGAAGATTATGAAGATGTGGTTAAAATATCAGTTTATGCTGTTATAAAAACATATACAAAAAAGTTTATTAAGAAAAATGCTCAATCATTAGATTTTTATTCCAGTATTGATAAAGCAGAAAATGTTATTAATAATATTAATAAAGAATTACCTTCTTATTATTATCACTTATATAAAATACAAACAAATAGTCCTGTTGTTGCTTATAAGGTAGTTGAAAAAAATATAGATACTTCTCGTGGATGGTTAGTATATAAAAATGATTTTATAAGACATATTATGGATGGAATAAAAAAATATCCTGAATATGCAGAACTCATAAAAATAATTTAATATTAGTACATAAAAAATGAGGTAAATTGAGATGGAAAAATTAA
>SKJH01000092.1 GCA_007116005.1 Bacilli bacterium
ATATAAAACATTGAAAATCAAATAGTTAATTATGAAAGTTCTTAAAATTTTTGAAAATAAATTAAGAAATAAAAATTATTCTGAAAATACTATTAGAAATTACTTACACTCTTTAAGTATATTTTTAAAAGAAATTAATTGTAAAGACCCTTACCAAATAAGGTTGTTTAATATTGTAAATTTTTTAGAAACAAGAAATTTTTCTTCAGTATCTCAACAAAACCAATTCATAGGGTGTTTAAAACTTTTTGCTAAATATGTATTAAATAAAAAAGAAGTACATTTATCAAAAATAGAAAGACCCAAATCCGAAAAAAAGTTACCACAGATAATTGACAAAAATTATTTAATTTCTTGTATTGAGAATATTAAAAACATTAAACACAAAGCTATAATAGCCTTAGCTTATTCTACTGCTATGCGTGTATCGGAAGTTTGTAATTTAAAACTAACCGATATTGATTCTAAAAGAATGTTAATTTTGGTAAGACAAGGTAAAGGTAGAAAAGATAGATATGTACCTCTATCAAACAAACTTTTAAACCTTTTAAGAAATTATTACATTGAATATAAACCAAACATATATTTATTTAATGGTCAAAAAAATGAAAAATATTCCACAAGTAGTTGTAATGAAATTGTTAAAAAATATATTGGTAAAGATTATCACTTCCATTTGTTGAGACATAGTAGTGCGACAAGTTTATTAGAAAGTGGAACTAATTTAAGAATGATTCAAACAATTTTGGGACATAAAAATGTGAAAACCACCCAAATATATACACATGTCAGTACTCAATTTTTGAATCAAGTAAATGTGGTTTATTAAAAATATATAAATAAAAATTATGAATGTATTAAGTCTTTTTGACGGAATGTCCTGCGGACAAATTGCTTTAAATCGTGCAAATATTAAGTATGATAAATATTTTGCAAGTGAAATTGATGAAAAAACTATTGAAGTTACAATGGATAATTACCCAAAAACAATTCAATTAGGAAATCTATTAAATATAAATACATATAAATTACCAAAAATAGATTTATTAATTGGTGGAAGTCCTTGTCAAAGTTTTTCATTAGCTGGTTTAAAAAAAGGAATGGTTACAACCAAAAATATTGAAGTAACCACTTTAGAAAAATATTTAGAATTAAAAGAAGAAGGATTTACATTTCATGGTCAGTCTTACCTTTTTTGGGAATACGTTAGAATATTAAAAGAAACGAATCCAAAATATTTTTTATTGGAAAATGTTAAGATGTCTTCAAAATGGAAGGATATAATATCAAGAACATTGGATGTCGAACCCATCGAAATTGATTCAAAATATTTTTCAATACAGAATAGAAAACGGTTGTATTGGACAAACATATTAGTTGATACTGATATACAAGATAAAGAATTATATTTTTATAATGAATATTCTAAAGAATATGATGAATCTTTAATATTAAAGGGAAAAGGTTTAAATAAATTATCTAGACCTAGATGTAGAGTTTATTCAACTGAAAGTGAAAAATTACCTACATTATTAAAAGCACAAGAAAAAAAACCTACAGATTCTATAGTTATAAAACAAGGTAATATATATCGTTATCCGACAATAACTGAAGCTGAAAAAATGCAAACAGTACCTATAGGTTATACTAAAATATCTAAATATAATAACGCTATGGGTATGCTTGGAAATGGTTGGACTGTGGATGTTATTGCACATATATTTAAAAATATTAAATAATTTTATAACATAAAATAAAAATAATATCTATATTTGTTTAAAATTAATTTATATGAGTAAAAATAGAAAATTCAAAACATTAACAGAAGAAGAAAAACAATTAATCGTCAATACATATAATGATGTTGAAAATGGAACTTGGGAAGAAAGGGCGAGTACTTTAGCTAATCAATTGGGTAGCACTCAAAGAACAATTAGAAGGTGGGCTTCAGAAAAACTAAAGTTAAAGAATAAAAAGGATTTTGAAAGTGAACAATTTAAACAAGCTAAAAAAAGGAAATTTGATAAAACTAAAAAAAGATTCATAATTACTTGGGCACAAAATGCAACTAAAATATTTGAACCTTTTTTTGAAAATATAAAAACATATGCAGAATTCATAAATGCAGATATACATATAATAGCAGGTAGATATAAAAATCCTACGTCAACTTGGACTAGTAACCAAGAATCTGACGAATGGTGGGATAAAAACGTTGTACCTTATTTAGATGCAAACAGACATAATATTCATAAGTATGTTACTATTATGTCAGATATAAAAATACAACCTACCGCTGTTAATCCTATGACTGGTTTACATTCGGTTAGTGGTGTGAATTCTTGTGTTTTCGGTTCACCCAAAGTACAATTAGAAATGATTCCAGTATTAGAATCACAACCACCTAAAATGATGGTTACAACTGGCTCAGTAACTAAAAAGAATTATACAGATTCAAAGGCTGGTAAAAAAGGTGAATTTCACCATACATATGGTTTTTCTATTATTGAAATTAATGATGATAAATCTTTCTTTATAAGACAAGTTACAGCTAATGATAAAGATGGTTCATTCACTGATTTATATTATGATGTTAAAGATGGTAACGTTAGTGAAATTAATGAAATAGAAGGTATAGTATTAGGTGATTTACATATTGGTAATCATGATGAAAAGGTTTTAAAATCAACTTTTAAATTGATGAATAAAATTAAACCTAAACACGTTGTATTACACGATGTATTTGATGGTTACTCAATTAACCATCACGAAGCAAAAGACCCATTCATTCAATACGGTAAGGAAGTTTTAGGAACAAATGATTTAGGTAAGGAATTAGATGAAATGCTAGAAGTTTTAGATAATTTTAAAAATTTTGAAAATGTTGTAATTGTAAGAAGTAACCATGATGATTTCTTAGATAGGTGGTTAAAGAATGAAGATTGGAAAAGACAACCAACAATGAAAAATTCAACATTATATATGGATTTATCACTTAGATTATTGAAACAATATTCTAAAGATACTCATAAAATTAAAGGTGTTATTCCAGATGTCATAAACCAAAAATTCCCAAATTATATAACATTAGATAGAACTAGTTCATATAAAATAAAAGATTATGAATGTGGATTACATGGTGA
>SKJH01000042.1 GCA_007116005.1 Bacilli bacterium
AATAAGTAGAAAATGGCAAAAGGACAAATAATAATAAATATAACTTATAATGAAGAAGACATTAACTATGAAGAATTAGAATCACAACTGATGATGAAATTAAATGATATCAAAGAAATTGATTACGAATATATAGAGTTTTATGAAATTAGAAAATGAATAATGAATTTATAGAAAATATTGAAATACCCACAAAAGAAGAAATTAAAAAAGTTTCTCTCTGGTGGAGGAATAAATGTTATTTGCAATGTTCTTGTAATACTAACACTTGCAAATATTGTAAAACTAGTGAAGTTATGAAAATTTTATAGCTGTTAATGATTTTTATTTAAATAATTTTAAAAAAATAAATTAAAGAGTTGTAAAAATGAGTAACTATATTAATTATTTACTAAAAAAGCCTATGTTTTTAATTATGTTAAATTTAGCAAAAGAGAAAAACAATTATAATAATATTATTCATAAAAAATTATCAAATAAATAGAAAATGGGAAAAGTAAAAGGGTATAAAGATTATAAATTTAAAGGGATTGATTGTATGATTTCTTTAGATGAAGAAGAATTAAGATTTTTTAAAGATAAAAATGATGTTAGACCTAATCCAGCAACATATATTAAAAAAGAACAAGCAGAATATTTATATATTTTGTTCACAAATACGTAGAAAAATGGATAAGATAAAAGATAAAAAAGAAATGATAAAAACATTTAATAAAGTAGTTTCGTTAAGGAGTCAAGCTTATTTAATTGAAAAAAATTTTTGTTATTTATTTCAAAAAGTGTATGGGATAGAGTTTGAACCAGATAAATATGATGGCTTAGTAGATAGTTTACAAATGGGTTTAGAACAATTATCTTTAGAAGAATTTGAAGAATTGAAAAAAATAGCAGATTCAATTAAGTATAAATGGCATTAAATATCAAAACTAGATAAAAATGATAAGTAATTACGAACAATATAAAAAAGACAAAAGCAAACTAGATTCAAATGATGTAAGACAAATTGAATGGTTTGAAGAATTTGAAAAAGAAGTAACCGATAAATGGTTTGAATAACCAAAACATTTATAAATAATTAATTATTTATTATATTATTAAGGAGAACCTTAAAATGGAAATACTACAAAAAATAAAAAATACAAACTCAAGTAATGAAAAACTAGAGTTATTAAGAAATAATTTAACTAGTGAAGTTGAATTGTTATTAAGAGCTTCTCTTGATGATAGAAGATTTGGATTAAGCTCAAAAACATTAATGAAAGTATATGGAATTAAATCTTTGCAAGGTTATAATGATGTTGGTGATTGGATTGAAAATAGTAATAAGATATTTAATTTTGAATATGATTCACCTAATTGTTTTTTATATGATTTAGAATTTAATATTTTTAAATTTTGCGAAAAATACTCAGGAAATAAATTAATTGAATATTTAAGACATATAACCTCTATAATGACAAAAGAGCAAAATATTTGGGTTTCAAGAGCTTTACTAAAAGATTTAAAAATTAATATGGGAATAACACAAGTAAATAAAGTATTTAAAGAATTAAATAAACCTTTAATTGAAACATTTCAAGTTCAGTTATGTAAATCTTTGAAAATTAATGAATTAAGTAAATTAAATAGTTATCCATATTATTGTGAAACTAAATATGATGGAACAAGGAGTATTATTTATATTGAAAAAAGAACAAGTAATAATCCAATTATATCTTTATTAGAAGAACCAATTAAAGAGTATACTTATAATATTAAAATTAAATCAAGAGCTGGAAAAGATACTACATCTCAATTTCCAGAAATTGTTAAAGAGATTGTTTATTTTGCAATGAAAAATAACTTATCAAATACAATTTTAGATGGTGAAATTATATCAAAAGATTTTAATTCATTACAAAAAAGATTAGGAAGAAAATCAGATAATATTGAATTTGATAATTCTTTAAAATTTATTTGTTTTGATATTTTAAAATATGAAGGAATAAATTATAAAGACAGACAATTTAAAGTTAGAACTGAAACTTTATTTAATTTAAAATATAGTGATAAAATTGAATACTCAAATCCAATGTTTTGTTTTAATAAAAGTGAAATTGAAAAATTTTATGAACAAAATTGTAATAATAAAGAAGAAGGTATAATTATTAAAGATGTTAATGGATTATATGCTGAAGAAAAGAAAGATGAAAGAAAAAATCAATGGAAAGTAAAACCAGAAGAAACAATGGATTTATATGTTACTGGTTGTGAATTTGGAACTGGAAGACATTCAAATGTTATTGGAGCTATTCATTTATCAAATAAAGATGGAACTATTATATGTAAATGTGGTTCAGGATTTTCTGATGAAGAAAGAAAAAGACTAACACAATTACATATTGAAAATAGAGGATTGAAAGGTAGAATTGTTGAAGTTAAGTATTGGGAAATTCAAAAACCAAATGAACAAGGTATTAGCTCTTTAAGATTTCCAATTTATGTTTGTTTAAGGGAGGATAAATTTGAAAGTGACTGAAAATACTATGAAATTAAATGGAATATATCATAATTTTTTTGGTGATTTTTCAAATAATGAAAAATATGTTTTAGCTAGAAATGCTAAATCATTAAACTGGAAATTACTTGACTTAACATTACAATCAATTCATCATATTCATTATTATAAAGATGAATGTGGATTAATTACTTCAATAAATATTGTTCCTAGACGAATAGGAATTAAACCTGAAGATATAGATGTTGAGTATTATAAATCATTGATAAGCTCTGGTATTCAATTAGAAGGTCACCATTTGAAATTAATGGAACTTGGAGAAATTTATCAAGGAAAGTTATGTAAAGAAAAGAAAAGAGAAAAAAGCGAAAGTTATTTAATTAAAATAAAATCATTAATTGAAAAATATAATAAATTAAATGAAAACCAATTATACTTACAAAATGAAAATAAAAATTAAAGATAAAGAATTTTACTTGGATAAAAATTACTCTATAATTGAATTTAATCAATTTTTACAAGAACAAGGAATTGATTTTGAAAATAATATATTAAATATTAAACCAACAATTAGTAATTTTAAAAAATGTTATAAATTTGTTAGAGATAAAAAAGAATTTATTGATTATTATAACCATTTATTATTTTTAAAACAACAAAAAGATAAAAATATTTTTGAAAATTACTCTTTTTTAAGGGATTTTCAAAAAGAAAGTATTATTAAAATGTTAAATACAAATAAAAATGGGTTTCTTCTATCTTTGGAACAAGGTTTAGGAAAAACTTTAACTTCTTTAACATATAGTAAAATAAAAAATTATAGTAAAATATTTATTATTGCTCCAAAATCATTACTTAATCAATGGGAACAAGAGTTAAATCATTGGTTTAATGAAAAGGATGTTTGTATTTATTCAGGAACAATTGATAAAAGGAAAAAATTATATAATCAAAATTATAAGTATAATATTATATCATATGAATCATTTAGAAATGATTTTGAAAAATTTCCAAATTTAAAATTAAAAGTTAAAAATAGTTTATTTATTTTTGATGAATCAACAAAGTTAAAAAATAGTAAAAGTAAATTATATAAAACATTTAAAAAAGTTTGTAATTTAAGTTCATTTAATCTTTTTATGACAGGGACACCTATTAATAATGCCTTACAAGATATAGATAATCAAATAAAATTAATTGATAATAAATTAACTAATATAAATGACCATTTAATTAAAGAAGAAATTAAAATTGGCTATGGAATTAATGCAAGGATATTTCAACAAGTAATTGGATATAAAAATTTAGATAGATATATTAAAGATATTAATAAAGTTTATTTTAGAAAAACAAAAAATGAAGTTGCTAAAGAATTACCTGAAAAAATAATTACTACTTATAACATTAAACAACCAAAATTTATATTAAATTTAAAAGATGAAATTATTAATAGTTTATCTTTATTCCAAGGATTTACATTACTTCAGACATTAGATAGTGATTTTAATTCATTTAAGAATTCAGATTCAGAAAACGTTGAGTTTTTATTAGATGGATTAAAATTACCAAAATATGAAAATCCAAAACTTGAAATTTTAAAAGAAATAATTGAACCTTTAAATGAAAGTGTTTTAATATTTAGTAGATTTAAAAAAACAGGTGAAATTATTTGTAATTATCTAGAATCTCAATTTAAAGATAAAAAAATTGTAATTGTAAATTCAGGGACTAAAAATAAAGATGAAATATCTACTAAATTTAAAAATAAAGAGATTGATATTGTTATTGCAACAGATACTTGGTCAAAAGGAATTTCATTTCCTGATGTTAATTATTTAATTAATTTTGATATTAATCCTTCTTATGAAACTTACTTTCAAAGACAAGATAGAATACATAGATTAAATAGTAAAGAACCTAAATTTATTTACAATATTGTTGGAAATGTAATTGAGGATTATGTTTTAGAATTACTTGAGGAAAAAATTAAATTAGCAAAACAAGTAACTGAAGGTCAAGGTGATATTATTAACAATAATATAATGGAACAAATTAAGAAACATCTTGGATTTAAAAGTTAGGTTTATATATATATTTAATCAAATTAAAATATATATATAAATGATAAACAATATATTATATTTAATTGGTAGTAATACCAAGAGGTTAATAAAAATGTTTATGGAAATTGCAATCGGAGCTATTGGTATTGGAGTAGTACTAATGGTTGGATATTTAGTAGTTGCACAAGTTAAAGCAGCTTTACCAACAAGCGCTTTAGACAACGAAACTCAAGCAGGAATTGATTCAGCACAAACAACTGTTTTCGCTGGTTTTGCATTAGTAGCAGTAGGAATTATTGTTCTAGCAGCATTTGGATTAATTTCAATTTTTAAATAAATTGAAATTTTTTCATTAAATTTATAAATTAAAAAATATGGTTATACTTATAAGATGATAATAGAGCTTTTTATTTTAATACAGATTCTAGCATTTACTGCTTTTGGAATTTCTTGGTTTAAAGGTAATCCAATAATGTGGTCTATCTCATTAATTTTATTTGCGCTTTTATCATTTGCTTCTTTTAATATCTTATTTAGTTATATCTATATTGAAAATGGTATTCCTATTTTAATTCAAGCATCACATTCTTCAACAATTGCTTACTTAAATATAGGATTTTTTATGATATCATTAGTTATGTTTTTTGTTGATATATATAAAGAGAGATTTTAAAATGACAGTAATTGATAATGATGGAAATATAGTTAATGAACCAAAAGAGAAAACAATTTTCTCTTTAAACAGTTCTAATACTGAACAAGAACAAGATACAAGTGAAAATCCATTTAACAATCAAAATAATAATTTCTCACAACCTAATTTTAATAACTCATTTGTTACTGAGGAATCTCAAGCAATAAATTCATTGCTTAATGATAATAATGTTCCATTAGATGTAAAAAGAAAACATTGGTGGGTTTTTTCAAGAGATAATTCATTGACTTTTTTAGATGAAAAAAGAAAAAAAGATAAAATGATAAATTTTGATATAATTAAAATTGATACATTAAATTCATTACCTTACTATGATTATACATTTGAAGTTGAAAGAGAGATTAATATTTTACGAAACGCATATGAGATTAAACTTGATAGAGCTTTAGGAACAAATAAAGCAACCCAGTTAAATGAGAGAATTGCTCAAAAATCACAATTCAATGAAAATAGACAAGTTACAAAAGATGAATCAGGAAGTTCAAATGGTTCTTTCATTGGAAAATTATTAAATAGAAGATAAATGGCAAGTATGAAAAAATTAGAAGAAACTAGAGATTATTTGAAAAAATTAGAAGATAATATTCAAGATAATAAAATACAAATTAAATGTTTAAATGATAATATTAAATCATTTAAGGATTCATTAAAAATTGAAACTGATAAAAAATTAAAAAAAAATTTAATTAAATCAATTAAAAATGAAGAAGTTAATTTATTAAAATTAACTAAAGAAAATAATAAAGTAGAAAAAGAATTTAATAAATATAAAAAAAGTTATGAACATATGTTAAAGCCTAAAATGGATTTAGATTTTATATGGAAGCCATTAACAGGTGTTTTTGGAGTAACTTTATTTTTATCATTATTTATATTTGCTTTTTTAAAACCTAATTTAGCTTGGATGGGAATTGCTTTTTTAATGTTTATATTATTTTTAGTATTATTGATTTTCCTAATTTATCTAGGAAAGAAAACTCACGCAATATTAGAATTTAAATCATTAAAATCAGGAAAACCTTTATGTCTATTTTTCACAGACCATAAAAGGGTTGATTGGAAAGTTATTGAACCAGAAGCTGGTGTTGTTCACGATTCAAAGTATGGTTCATTTTTAGTAAATCAAAAAGGAACTTATATTGATGAAAAAACAAAAAATTTATTAATTCCATTCAATCCAAATATTGGAACATCAGCACCATTAGAAGCATTTAAATTAACTGATGCATTAGCTAAAGTATTAAATGATGAAAAGAAATTAGCAGAATTAAGATTTGCATTAGCTAATGGTGAATTTCGAAATGGTGAAGTTACAATTACTGATGATAAAGGAAAGAAAGAAATATTAAAACCATTTGAAGCAATTAGGGAATCAATTGATTTTAGTCATTTAAAATCTTTATTAAATACATTACAACCACATAATATTAACGCTAAAATTGAAATGCAAGTAGCTCAAAGAATAGGTGGAATTGGAAAAGTTAATATTGTTCAAATTGTTTTAATTATTGTTGCAATTATTGGAGCAACTGCATTAGCATATGTTTTAATAAGTACAGTTGGTGGAGGTGGTGAAACAATAATTAGAGAGGTTGCAACACCAGCAGCACAAGCAGCTACAACAGGAGGTGGCTTAAATGGTTAAATTAATTGATAATGATATAAAGAATATAGAAAAGAAAAATGGATTAAAAGGATTAATTGAAAATTATTCCTATTTCAATTTTGTATTTTGGTTACCAATTACATTTTTATGTATTATGTTTATTAGTAGATTAATAATTGGTTTAAATTCAACTGGATTAATTAATATAAATGGAGGTTATAATATATTTTATTTTATTTGGGATTTAGTGTTTATTGGATTAATGATTTATATGTTTATTAGTTCAAGAAAATATAAAAAATATATATTAAATAATTATAAGAAAAAATGGTAAATTCAAAATACTCTCCTCCTGGAAATACAAATTATAATAATTTAAATAATGAAATTAAATCACATTCATCAGTTTTATTTAATGAAAGAATTCACGTTTTACTATATATTTTAGAAACAGAATCAATTGATATTCATACAAATCCTAAATTGAAATCAATATTAAATGTAAAATCAACTTTATTCCAATTATGGAAAATTGTAAGAACATTAGTATTTAATGACCCAGATTGTAGAAGAATTTTAAATTTAGAAGTAGAAAAAATGCCTGGAATTTATACACCTGATATTGGTTTTAATCAATTTGATAAGTATTACAAAGCAATAATGAATGATGAAGGATTAGCTACTTATGAGAATATTTTAACAATGGTTAATGAATTAGATGAAATTGAATTAATTTTAAGAAACATATTACAATTTTACAAGTACTTTATTAGATTTGATAAAAGTCAAAAACCTGATATTGATAAAGCATCTCAGAGATATATATCAATGATTGATGAAAGGACTAAAAACGAACTTCAAGAAGTTATGGGTAAGAGAGCTAAATTTAATTTAGATAATCCAAATGAATTAATTGATGAGGAATTTTTTGATGAAGATGAGGACTAATCAAATAAATAATTTTTTTGATGAATCAAAAATTTTATCAAATATTGCTTTTTGTAATAATTACATTAATCGAGTTAATTATTTAAAAAGGAAAGGAAAAATAAATGATTATAAGTATTTTGGAATACAAGAAAATCTAAAAAATGCTGAAGAAATTATTATTTTTATGGAGGAATTACTAAATGATAGAACAAGAAATTTATGATAACGATAGACCATTAGAAGATGTATTATATGATTTTGAACTTTATTTACATAAAAAATTTAAAAAATCATCAGCAATTGTCTATTTATGTTGTGTTAAAAGATTTTTTAAACTTGGTGGTATTATAGATAATCCGCAATCATATGTTGATTTTATTTTGGAAAATAGACAAAAAAAAATTAGAGCCGACCATTATAAAGAGATTCTTATTAAATTTGTTAACTATATAAATATTAGAAAAGATGTAAAAAAATATATTATATCTTCATTAAAAGAAATAAAAAAAGATGATTCCAATTCAAAAAAGCAAACCTTAATCTTATCCAGAGAACAAAGATTTCAAATAATTAATAATATGAAATACCTAAAACATAAAGTTATTGGAATTATTCAAGAGGAAACAGGAGGAAGAGCTGGTGATGTTTTAAGATTAAAGAGAGGAAAAATAAAATATACTGTTGATAATGATATTATAGCAATGGTTTTTTATATGACTGGAAAAGCAAATAAAGATAGAACTATATTTGTATATAATCAACAATCAATAAAATTTATTCAAAATTTTATAAGAAATCATTTTCTACATAAAGATTATTATTTTTTAAGTGATAAAAATGTAAAAAAGAAAAATGATATTCTAGCAATTGAAAGAAGAAATTATGTTTTATATATGAAAGATTTAAAGGAAACTTGTAAAAGGTTAGGATATGACCCATCTCAATTTACAAGTCACGATATAAGAAGAAATTATGCTGTTGAAATGTTTCCAATTGTTGGAAATAATATTGAACAATTAAGACAATTAATGGGTCATTCAAGTGTAAATACTACTGCTATTTATTTAAAGAAAACAGGATTAGATACAAAAGATTACCAAAGAAAAAGATTACAGTGATTTTAAATAATCATTATAATATTTATTAAACTTTTTACTATTTATTCTAATATATCTTTTCTTTGAATTTTGTATATAATAAGATTTATACATATTAATATCAGAGTAAAAGTTATATTTATTAAATTTAAATAAAAATTTATAATTTCTCATTATAATTATATAAATATTTAATTATTTATAAATATTTTGGTTAAATTAAACATTTAAATTCAATTTTGGGTATATATTATATCATAAATTAAAAAATCTCTTTAATTTGAGCTTCTAATAAGTTCATATATATATACTATTAGAATTTCAATAGTATAAGAGGAATTATTTTAAATAACATTTAAAAAAAGTATTAGAATTATGTTTTTTTATAATAATTTTATCATTTTGAACTTTATATGATATATTATTTCCATTTTTATTTATTCTGTTAATTATTTTATTTAAATAATGTAAATTAATATTTTTTAAATTTATATTTATTGATTCATTATGATTTAAAATATCTAATGAATTAAATAAATGTTTATTATTGGTTAAAATTATATGTTTCATTTTTTCCAAATTGCACCATATAAAACACTAGCCATTTCAAAAATTGTTATTGTAACTACAACAATAAATGCTTGTGATTGTAAAAATTCTGTTCCTGAATTTACTAATAAACTTCCTGTTGTAGCCACACCAATAAATAATATTGATGTGGTAAATCCTAAAGCCACGTTTCTTGTTCTATTCCATAAAATAAATTTAAATAATAAAAATAATATTACAACAAACCACATACCAAAAATACTTTGATATAAAGCAGTTGAAGCCATTATTAATCTTCCATCCATTATGTAATTTACTCCTTCATTCATTTTTAATTTACCTCTTTTCCTGTTATGAAATTCAAAATTGTAAAACCATATAAAAAGGTTAATACTGGTTTTAAAAATGAATTTAATAAATCTTGTTGACCTGTTTCAAATGGAATTATAGATAATAAAATATCCAACATACCAAACATATATTGATTTAAAAAATCACTTATTACTGAAAACCAACCAAATAACTGAATACCAAAAAAATCATCAAATATACTTGTTGACTCTTGACTAACTGTTGGGTCTTGTGTAGGATTTTGATTTAATCCTTCTATTGAGGTCTCTAATTCTTGTGCTGTTTGGGTTTCGAAATTAACATCCCAACCAGTAAAAGAAATAAATAATCCTGCACATACATTTAATAAAAATGTATAAACTATTAATTTATATCCAAATTTCATTTTTTATCACCTTCTCTAAATAATGCTATTAATGTTATAATAATAGCCAGTCCTAACAATCCAGTTGAAATTGTTAACCACCCAAACATTTGAGCAATTCCTGCTAAACCAATTAAAGCCAATGAACCAAAATTAGCAGATGTAATTGTCAATAATATAGCAAATACACTTAAAGCTATAACAACAACAATATTTATATTTAAAAATTCAAAATTTGGTAATTGAATTTTATCATCAACTCTTAAATAATAATGATAATTATTAGTTCCAAGAACTGTCGTATATTCCAATGATATATAAATTGTAGATACATTTAATTCATTAATTTCGTTATATGTAAATATAATTTCATTATTATCTATTGAAGTAGTTTGATATAATATCTCTCCATACGAATTACTTTTTCTTAAAACCAAATTAACAAATTGTGTAGTTAAAGTAGTATCATCATATTTTACATATAAAGTTTCATTTTGCAAAAAAGTATATATAAAAATATCTTTTTGTGATGGGTCATCTTCTAATTTAATATTATCTAAATTTAGTAATTGAATTGAATGTTGTGTTCCAGATGGTAAAACTGAATCAAATAATCCTAAATTTCTTTCAGGTTTATTACTTGAAGTTAATCTTAAAATATACTGCCTATTATTTAATAAATAAGTTGCTAATTTATTTTCAGCATCTATAAAATCACCAGTGATTTGAACTACTTCATTTCCAATAATAGTAAATATTTCTAAAGCAGTATTTTCATATTGGTCCAAATAATCTTGAATTACAAATGTTTTTAATAAAAAAACATCATCTGGATTAATTAAATAAACTGAATGGTTATAAACATTATAAGGTGGTTTAATTGTTCTAAAATAATCATCTACACCAGATACTTGATAATTTATTTTATCATAGAAACAAGTAACAGGAATAGTATGAGTTGTATTTGTTATTGTATATTGAGTTACTGATTGACTTCCACCATTACCAGGACAATAAACTTGTAAAATAATTTCTAATACATTTGACATATTAAAAACATTATATGTTCTTTCATCAAATAAATTAAATGTAACTAAAGAATTTACATTAAATTCTTCATTATAAAATCCTGTGTTTGGTAATGTTGTATCAAATGTTAAATTAAAAATTCCTTTTCTATAATTAAATTCATATGGTCCTGGATTTCCTAAATCATATTGAGAAAAGCAAGCTTGAGTTGAACTAATTAATTGATTATTAAAATAATAATTTGAAACTAAATTATTTTCTTCATCTCTAAATTGAAAACAAGCTTCAGGATTAACAAACAAATTACCATTTTCTGTTACTGTGTTTCCTGCTAAGTCTTCTGCAAATATTGTATAAGATAAGTTACCATTTTGATTTAAGGTTATTTGATTAGGGAAATTATTTATA
>SKJH01000002.1 GCA_007116005.1 Bacilli bacterium
GTAGATTTAATATAGTTATACATCTTTAAATCTATTTCTTCATCAATATTTTTTGTTTTATCAATATACAATGTTGTATTTGGTTCAATCATTAGAGAATAACACGAAATATGAGCAGGATTTAATTTCATAAATATTTCCAAATCTTTTTTAAGCATATCTATGGTTTGATTTGGTAAAGCATACATTAAGTCTAAATTAATATTATTAAAACCAATTATATTTGCCACTTCCATAATTTCAAATGTTTGTTCTACAGTATGTTTTCTATTTAAAAGTTCTAAATACTTTTCATTAAATGTTTGAATACCCATACTTAGTCTATTAACTTTATTTTTTTTGAATAATATAAGTTTTTCTTTAGTTAAAGATTCCACATTACACTCAACAGTAAATTCAGCTGATTCTGATAAATCAAATATATTAATAATATCAAACAGCATATTTAGTTCGTCTGCATTTAAAATTGTGGGTGTTCCCCCACCTACATAAATAGAATATATTTTTTCACCTTTATAATAATTTAAAACTTCCTCTTTTAACGTTTCTAGATATTTTTTTACCCAATCACGATTATATTTTAATTTACAAAAATCACAATATGAGCATATATCTTTGCAAAAAGGAATATGAATATAAACTGATTTCATATAACCACTCCTTTTTAATTATACCATATAAAAAAGGTTAATGTTTTACATAACCTTTTTTTCAAAATCACTTAGAATTTTTTTATTGATTCTATCAAGTTAGATCTTAAATTACAAGGTATTCTATCTCTAATTATATAAAGCCTAGGAAATTCTTCAACGTTAGTAAGAAGTGATTCTTTTTGATTTATATCTTCATTTTTATATAAATAATCTTCGGGGTGCGGAATACTTCTTAAATTTATTGTTTTTTTTTTATAAGCTTTAACATACTCCTTTTTTAACTTTTTATTCATGCCTTATCCCCGCTTATTTTTTTTGTCATCCATACTTAGTACTGACAAAAAGGCTTCTTGAGGTATTTCAACACTTCCAATTGTCTTCATTCTTTTTTTACCTTCTTTTTGTCTTTCTAGAAGTTTTCTTTTTCTAGTAATATCACCACCATAACATTTTGCAAGTACATTTTTTCTCATTGCTTTAATATCAGATCTTGCTATTACTTTCATGCCGATACATGCTTGTATTGGTACTTCAAATTGTTGTCTTGGTATTATTTCTTTTAAATTATCTACAACAATTTTACCCCGTTTATATGCAAAATCTTTATGTACAATTATACTCAATGCATCAACTATTTCACCATTTATAAGAATATCCATTTTTACTAAATCACTTTGTTTATATCCTATTAGTTCATAATCAAACGATGCATAACCCTTAGTATATGATTTTAATTTATCAAAAAAGTCATATACTATTTCAGATAATGGAATTTCATAGTGTATATTAACTCTTTTTGGATCAATATATTCCATACTTATATAATTACCTCTTTTTTCTTGACAAAGTTCCATAACAGAACCAATATATTCTTTTGGAACAAATATATTAGTTTTAATATAAGGTTCTTTTATTTCTAATGTTTTTTGCCTATCAGGTAATTTGGTAGGATTTTCAATGTTTATAACTTGATTATCTGTTAATGTAACTTCATATACAACACTAGGACTAGTTGCAATTAAATCTATATTAAATTCTCTTTCAATTCGCTCCTGTATAATTTCCATATGCAAAAGGCCTAAAAATCCACATCTAAAACCAAATCCTAATGCTTTTGAGGTTTCTGGTTCAAACTCTAATGATGCATCATTTAACTTCAATTTTTCTAATGCTTCTTTTAATTCCACATATTTTTTAGAATCTATTGGAAATAAACCAGAGAACACCATTGGTTTCATGGGCTTGTACCCTTTTAATATACTTTCGCAAGGATTATTTAATAAGGTTATTGTATCTCCAACTTTTACATCTGAAATTTCTTTTATAGAAGCTCCAATGAAACCTACTTCACCTGCTATTAATTTGTCTTTTTTTATCATTTTAGGATTATTAATACCAACTTCTACAACCTCATATGTTGCATTAGTTGCCATCATTTTTATTGTATCTCCAACCTTAATAATACCGTTGTTTATTCTAGTAGAAATTATTACTCCTCTATATGGATCAAAAATACTATCAAATATTAATGCTTGTAATTTATCAGAGTTAGTTTTTGGAGGATGTATTTTTTCTATAATAGCATCTACTAAGTCTTTAATTCCTACACCGGTTTTTGCACTTACCAATATTATTTCATCTTCTTTAAAACCAAATGTTTCTATTAATTCCATTTTCACGTTATCAATATCTGCATTTGGTAAATCAATTTTATTTATTACTGGAATTATAGTTAAATCATTATCAAGAGCTAAATATAAATTAGCTAAAGTTTGAGCTTCTATACCTTGAGCCGCATCAACTACTAATATAGCGCCTTCACACGCTGCTAAACTGCGAGATACTTCATAAGTAAAATCAACATGTCCTGGAGTATCTATTAAATGTAGAATATAATCTTCATCCTTATATTTATAGTTTAATTGTACAGCATTTAGCTTTATAGTAATACCGCGTTCTCTTTCTAAATCCATGGAATCAAGTAATTGTGTTTTCATTTCTCTTTGTGTGATTGCACCAGTATATTCTAATATCCGATCTGCAAGTGTACTTTTTCCATGATCAATATGAGCAATAATACTAAAATTTCTAATGTTGTTTATATTCATAAAAATCACCTGCGAATATTATACCATTTATATTTTAATATATAAACACAATAAAACAAATAAAAACATCAAAACTTTAATTATTATACTCAAAAACAAAGAAACCATTTGGTTGTCTTATAACTGTTACTACTCCATTCATAATTTCATTATCAATAGGATTATATATAGGACACTCAATATATTGATTATTACATAGTTCTAATAATGGATAGGTTACAATAAATTAGACAACTTTAATCCGAAAGGTGGTAAAATATAGATGTAAAAAAGGAGAATTAAAATGTCTAATAAACTAAAATATGAAGATTCATTTAAAAAACAGATA
>SKJH01000109.1 GCA_007116005.1 Bacilli bacterium
AGTATTGTATAGAAAGTGCTATCAACATTAATGCTCCTGCTGTTTTAGCCCTCATACCAACCTTTTTACTAACCTTCTTACTAATAGTTAACCCTAAAAAAGTAAAAATAAAACTAAAAGTAGCAAACATAACACAACATAATAGATGCCTGTTGCTTATAAAATTTATTCCAACACCAGATACAAAAGAATCAATACTCACTATAAATCCCAAAGTTAAGAGTGTTAAAAAGGTCATTAAACTATTGCTTCTAGTATCATCTTTATCAAACAACATAAATAATCCTAAATTAAAGAATATTAAAAATATAATATATTTTGTATTTATTGTTATTAATTCTAGTGTTAAGTCTCCTATAAATATCCCAAATAAAGGCATAAAAAAATGAAATATAGCAACTATTGAAGAAAATAATAACATTTTACTATATTTAATATCTAATGTTCCTAGACATAAAGATAAAGAAAAAGTATCCATACTTACACTAATAGCCACCATAATAATTGATAACATTAAATCACCTAATAAATTTTATGTTTTGATTGAAAAAAAATACAAACCATAAATTATAAAAATAATATCAGATTGTATTTTTTATTTATTAAAAATTTTGTTAATAAGTTCTATTACATATGATTTATATTCTATTTCATCTTCAATTGTCTCTTCTGCTTCTAACAAACATAAAGGTGGGAATAATACACACCACCAATTATTACCTTCGCCTTTTCCTAATGTAACTAATAATGATTCATATTTACCCTCTTTATATGTTACACCCTTATATTCTTTATTTGGAAAATAATGTAAGCCAAATTCTAAATTATAACCTAAACTATAGTTTTGGTTATTCAAAGTCTTTTTTATATTTTTATTCAACCTTTCTAAATTATTATTTAAATGTGTTCTTGCATTATTTATATCACTTGTATTTTTTAATATATCATATATCTCATCTTGTAAATTTCTACTAACTTCATTTTTTATATGTTGATCATATATTGAATTACTGTTTGCTAGTACTCTGAGTCTTATAGCTTCGTCTGGAATAAGTATTTGACCATCAACAGATATTTTACTTATAAATATTATTAGAATTATAAATATTATTAGAAATTTTTTCATTTAAAAATCCGCCTTTCTATTTAATAATGGGCAGATTTTTTGTTTTTTAATCATTAAATATGAAAATCATTCTATCTCTTTCACTTAAATCTTTTTTTGTAATTATTTTTATATTTTTTAAATTTTTTTTTGCAATATCTATTATTTTATCTTTTTGTGTTGAGCCTATTTCAAACGCTATAATAAATTCTTTATTTATTATATTTGAAACATTTTTTAATATTTCTTCATAATAATATAATCCATTGTTTTTAGCATATAAAGCTTTCTTAGGCTCATTACTTTTTACTATTTCCATTATTTCTTCATCATGTGATATATATGGTGGATTGCTTATTATAACATCATATTTTCTGTTTTTTATTGGTTTTAACATATCACCGTGTAATATTTCTATATCCAAACCCTTACTGTTTTCTCTAGCTATTTTAAGTGCTTTTTTGCTGATATCAGTTAAAGTTACATTTATATGAGGTAACTCTTTTTTTAAAGTTATACCTATACAACCTGTTCCACATCCAATATCAAGGACATTAATAGGTTTTTTAAAGGTTGTTTTTATATGTTTTATTGTTTCATCTACTAATTGTTCTGTTTCAAACCTTGGTATCAATGTATTTTTAGTTACTTTATATATATAACCATAAAAATTAACGTTTCCAATTATATATTGTATAGGTTCTTTTTTTAATCTTTCTATGGCTCTTTTTAATTTTTTTTCTGTTTCTTTTGATATAGTTGAATTATTAATTTTTATTATATTAGGAACATTTAAAGAATTATTAATTAAATAAGAACATAATTTCTTATCAACATTATGTTCTTTACAATAAATTTCAATCTCTTTATACTTCATTATCTCTTAATTTTCTTTTTGAATCTTCATTAATTAAAGCTTGTATTAATTCATCCATTTTCCCTAACATAATTCTATCTAATTGCATTAAAGTAAGGTTTATTCTATGATCTGTAATTCTATTTTGGGGATAATTATATGTTCTTATTTTTTCTGATCTATCTCCAGTGCCTATTTTTGATTTTCTTTCAGCTCCTGTTTCTTCTTCTTTTTGCCTTATAGTTTCCTCGTAAATTTTATTTTTTAATATCTGCAAAGCTTTTTCTTTGTTTTTAATCTGACTTCTTTCATTTTGACAGGTTACAACTATTCCTGTTGGTGTATGAGTCATTCTAACTGCGCTATCTGTTGTATTAACAGATTGTCCACCAGCACCACTAGATCTATAAACATCAACTTTTATGTCGTTTTCATTAATATCTAAATTTAAATTTTCTTGTTCTGGCATTATAACTACTGTTGCTGTTGAAGTATGTACTCTCCCTTGTGTTTCTGTTTCAGGAACACGTTGTACTCTATGTGCACCATTCTCATATTTTAATTTTGAATATGCACCTTTTCCTTTTATAATAAATTCTATTTGTGAAAAACCTCCTGATGTACCTTTAATCTCATTTATTATTTCAGTTTTCCAATTCATAGAATCAGCATATCGAACATACATATCGAACAAATCACCTGCAAAGATATTAGCTTCATCTCCACCTGCTGCTCCTCTTATTTCAAGAATAACATTTTTTTCATCATTTTTATCTTTTGGTATCAATAATATTTCTAAATTTTTTTCTATTTTTGCTTTGTCTAATTCTAATTTTTCTATTTCTTCTTTTGCAAAAACAGATAGTTCTGGATCTTCTAACATTAATTTAGTATCCTCTATATCTGTTATCGTTTTTTTATATTTTCTATATTCAATTACTATATCTTCTAAATTACTTTGTTCTTTTGATAGTTCTGTAGTTTTTTTTATATTAGATATTATTTCTGGTTTCATTAATTCATTGTTTAGAAAATCATATCTTCTTTCTACCTCATCTAATCTTTCTATCATTTTATCAATCCCTTCTAGAGATCCTCATC
>SKJH01000105.1 GCA_007116005.1 Bacilli bacterium
CTTCTTTTCTTGAATTATCTACTACTTGTAATACTAGTGGCACCGCTATTACTAATATTACTGCTAGTATTACTATTACTGCTAACAATTCTACTAAAGTGAATCCTTTTTTCATAAATTACACCTACCTATTATGTATTATTGTAACATAAATAAAATCAAACTTATTTATTTATTGCAAATACTTTGAATTTGGATAATACTTTTTTTAATATATCTTTTCCAAATATTTCATATATTATTTTTGTTTTTATAGTCATAAATAAATATAATGAACTTGCTATTAATCCATAAACACCACATATAATTAATGATAATAATCTACTACCACTTTCTATAGGAATTATAAACTTTAATGACAATATTCCTATTATCATAACAATAACTGATAATATAATTCTAAATAATTTATTTATTGTATCTTTATAATTAATTTTTAATTTTATTTTTATATAAACTAAATTTATAATAATCGCTATAACAAATGAAATTATTGTAGCAAAAATAACACCATAAGAAGGGTGTAATCTAAATGAATTAAATAAATACATTGATGGTATATTTAATATTGTTTTTATTACTAAACCTATAAATAAACTAAATAAAATTGTTTTTGAAAATCCTAAAGAATGTAACATAGATACAGTTGTGTTATATATTGATACAACTAATGCCATGTATATGTAAAAACTAAATATCATAGGGCCTAAATTACTTCCTGATCCAAAAAATACAGTCCATACAGGTATAGATAAAACAGAAAGGAAAATTGTTAACGGTAAAACCACAAAAATTAAAGACTGTAATGCACCATTTATTTTTCTTTTTACCTCTTTAATATCTTTTGTTACAAAACTACTAGTTATATTTGGAATTAAACTAACAATTAAACCTGTTGATATAGCAAATATTATAGAGTTTAATTTAAATCCCCAAGTTGTCAATATCCCTATTACAGCTTCTGCCTCTTGAATTTCGTATCCTAAATCCACCATAGTTTTATTTATAGTAGATAAATCCACAAAACTATATCCAGAACGAACTACATCAATTAATATAAATGGTATTGAATACGCTAATATTTTTCTCATTAAAAATTTTGATGTTATTTGTTTTTCTTCTTCTGTTTCAAGTGCATCTCTGTTTAGTTTTTCTTTATTTGCAAATATTTTTATAAATATATATAAATACGCTGTTAAAGCACCAAAAGTAGCTGCAAAAACTGATACTCCAACAGTTGTAGTAAGAGATAAATTAAATACTCTTAAAGTTAAATAACTACCAATTAACAAAAAAGTTACTCTTACTATTTGTTCTAAAACCTGACTTACTGAACTTGGAGTTATATATTTTTGACCTTGTAAATATCCTCTTGAAACGCTTAATAATGGAACTATAAGAAGTGCTGTTGAAACGACCCTTATTACAAATGAAACATCTTCAATTGTGTTTCCACCTTCAATATTTCTTATAAACAAATATGCAATGTTTTCTGAAAATATAAACAATATTAAAAAACCTATTAACCCTAAACTGCATATTAAATATTTTCCTAATTTATATGTTTTTTCTTTTATATAATCCTGACCCAAAGCGTTATATTCACTAGTAATTCTACTTATTGCAAAAGGTATACCAGCAGTTGATATGCTTAAAAACATCCCATATATTGTATAAGCATATCCATATAAAGCGCCTCCTCTTTCCCCGATTAAAGGATAAAAAGGTATTACATAAATAACACCTATTATTTTACTTATCAATATAGCAACTGTTGCAATAAATGCCCCTTGTATAAAAGAATTTTTTTTCATATACTCACTTCCACTATTTGTACATCACCATCGCAGAAAAACAATAAATTTGTTCTTCACCCGAAATCGCTACACATACATTAAATTTTATATCTATAACATGCTTATCATCTTTGATAAATTCATTAATACTTTTTTCTAAATCCTTTTCATGTCCTTCATCAAATATTTTAATTTTCATTATATCACCCATTAATATTTTAATCGGATAATTTGTCAATTTTTGATGAATAAAATATTTCTTGTAATTTAGAATCTTCATCCTCATATTTTACAAGAACCCGAAATTCTGCTTCAAACTCATCTAACTCATAATCAAACGGTATATAACCTATTAATATTATACCTTCTATATAGTTTTTTTCTGAATCAATAACGCCTGGTATTAAAGTGTATTTTTCGTCAAACATTCCAAGTGTTGGAAACACATCATTAGTGGGTTGATCATGTATTGCTAATGCTTTTATATTTTTAATTGATGTTTTTGGATTATCAATTATAATTTTATACATAATTTCTGTTTCTATTATTTTATCATAATAAATATTTATATCAAACGGCAATTCTTCACTAAAATCTTTATCCTCTAAATATTCTAATCTTTTAACATAATCATTATATATATCTGTTTCTTCATTCAATTCATTTTTAATACACCCTGTGCAAAATAACGTAATTATTATAACTACAATTTTTAACATAATACCTCCGTTAGTCTACCCTTTTTTTATAATATAACCCTAATATACCATACAATATTATTATTAAAACAAACACTAAAACAAACGCTAATATTACTTTTATTATAAATATATCAAAGTATTCCATAATAAATAATGTTAGTACAATAATAAGTGAATTTATGCTTGCTATAAAACGATGCAACTTACTTATTTCTACATTTGATAAATCCATGTTATATTTTTTTTCCATATATAAAACTTCTATCATTTTATTTTGTACTTTTCTTTTGTTTCTAAAGAAAAAATACATCATATAAAGAGAAAAAACAATTATATATATCCCTATAAATAAATAAAAAATATCCATATATACCTCCTATAAAAAACGTTCTTATAATATAAGAACGTCTAAATGCTACAAAAATCTATAACAACCTCTTATATTTATATATTCAGTATATTATATTTGCTCAATATATTCAAGAAGTCTTAAGAACATTTTTATAAACTTGTCTTCTAATTTTTCTCTTTTTAATTTTCTTATTTTTATCCTTTTTTTCTTTATTGGTAAGTCACTAAATAATATAGAACTTATTTTATCTTTTAGTTTTGTTTCAATTAACAAATCGCTAATAATACTATCTATTTCTTCATTAATTAACCTTACCGCATCTATCTCAATAGCCTTACCCCTACATATTATTGTTAATTGTCCTATAGTGGGTACATCATTGATTTCTAATATAAAATCTTTTTCATCATCAAAACAATTAAATTTAAGATCATTATCATCAAATTTTACAATCAAATCATTAGTTTGTCTTGTATTTCTAAATCTAATCTTGTAGTTTCTCTTTTCAGGAATTATTCCGCTTTTTCCCTCGGTGGGCCTAATTATAAGAGTATAATTATTTTCTTGATAATTGTAATCAATAGATGTTTTTAAAAAGTACCCTTGTTTATATAAATTACTTATTCCATCATCTTCATATAAATTATAAGTGTTACTTTTGCCTGGGAAAATATGTATTTCTAAATTTTCAGGTACGGTTAACCCATTATTTAACTCCCCAGATAAAGGCAGAACTCCTCCACTTTTTACAAAAACCGGATAATCCTCATCCCTAAAAAACGAAACATAACTTCTATCACCCGGAAATTTTTTACCTGTTTTAAAGTCATACCATAAACCTGTAGGTAAATAAAATTTATGAATAACACGATTCATTATGACATCTTTTTTATGAGTTAGTGGTGATACCAAAATCTCAGAACCAAAATAATATTGATTCTTAAATAACGGTTGGTACTGAACTGTTGGATTTTTGTAATAAAGTGGCTGGATTAAAGGTGATCCAACTTTATGATATTTATAAGCTTCTGAATATATATATGGAACGATTCTATGTCTTAATTGCATATATTCTCTTACTATTTCAAAAGTTTTTACATCCCATCTCCAGGGTTCTCTTTTGTAGTATCTACCTTTATCAACATGTATTCTAAATATTGGACTAAAACATCCAAGTTGAACATATCTTAAATATAATTCTCCATCTTCAATACCAGAATAAAAACCTCCAATATCATGACTCCACCATGAAAGCCCGATATTACAGGCACTAGAATTATAATAAGGCAATAAACGTAACATACTCCAACTTACCCTTGTTTTCCCAGAATAAAGCGTACCATATCTATGAGAAGCTATCATAGGATTCCTTGATAATAACATGCTTCTTTTTTTCTCTAACCTGCCTGAATCAACAAATAAATAATGAGACAATATAAAATGAATCAATTTCTCATTTTTATTATAGTAATCACTCCAAAAGAAATCTACACCAATAGCCTCTAATGGATGTAACAATAATTTTAAATATACATCTAAAAAAACAGGATTAAATGGTGCAAATGGTATAGGTTTGTTTTCTGGACCATTTAAATATTGTTTTGATTTTGCATACATTTCTTCATGAATATGCACACCCTCCACAGGGTTATTATAAAGTCCTACTCTAATTCCTTTTTTATGCATATTTTTAATAAAAGTGCCAGGATTAGGAAATAATTGTTTATTAAAAGTATAACCTGTAATTAAATTGTTATTATTATTATAGTTTCTAATATGCCAATCTTTATCTAATAACAATACAGATATAGGTATACTTTCTTTTTCAAACCTTACAAATAATTTCTTTAATCCTTCTTCATTATAATTATAATCTTTACTCCACCAATTACCCAAAGCATATCTTGGTATTAAAGGTGGATAACCAGTAAGTGTAAAATAGTCTTTTAAACACAAATCAAAATCTTTTCTATATAAAAATACATATATATCTATAATATCCTTTTCTCTTTCTACTAGAGTACCATATTCCCCTATTACACGACTACTGGAGTCGTTAATAGAAACAAAACCATCCTCACTATATAGGCCTTTTTCAAATTTTGTTTTTTTATTATAATCATCAAGAGACATTAACGTAGAATCTAGATTTCTAATTTCAGGGTGATTATAGTACCAAATTTTATCAGTACTTTGTAAATGTATTTTTAAGTTTGAGATAGAATTAATATTATTTTCTTTGCTGTATTCTAATTTAAAATATTTATTAGTTATTTCTAAAAATTTAGCATCCTGTTTTACAGTAAATTCCGGAATATCAAAATTTCTAAATGTTGCTAATTGGGTTGGTCTATCTTCAAACACTCCGTTTTTATTATACTCTATTCTAATAAGCCGTTCCGTTAGGACTGTTATCCGATAGTTTTTCCCTTTAAGCACAGCAGCATCTTTTGATTTGGAATTATTATAATCAAAAAGAAACTGCGTTCCCAAATTGTACATACTATCACCCCGTTATTCTCTATAATAAATAATAGCACAAAAAAAGCTTTTAAACAATAAAAACTTTTTTTTCACTGATTAAAATTTCTGAGTTTTTTCAACGCCTTTTGTTCTTCTCTAGATACTTGAACTTGAGTTATACCAAGAACATTTGCTGTTTCAGTTTGTGTCTGATCTTTAAAATATCTGTTTTTTATAACAGCTTTTTCAGAGGGACTTAACATACAAATTCCATCTTTTAGATTTATAAAATCTAATTTATCATAACCTTCTTCTATCCATATTAAGTCGTTTAACGTTACATCTTTCCCATCATCATTTATTACTTCATCCAAACTCCTAATATGATTCTTCATCTCTAAAGCATCTATTATTTTTTCTTTTTCTATTTCTAAATACATTGATAACTCATCTATATTAGGAACTCTATTATATTTTTGAGTTAGTAAATCTTTTACTCTTTCTATTTTTGATCCTAAATTAACAATATCTCTGCTAACTTTTATTCCCATATTCTCCCTAATGTATTTTTTAACTTCACCTTTTATATAAAAGTAAGCATAAGTAGAAAACTTGGTGTTTTTACTAGAATCAAAATTACCGTATGCATTTATTAATCCTATAACCCCCACTTGATATAAATCTTCTTTAGATAAATACGAGGAATATTTATTTATAATTGAATATATCAAACTTTCATTCTCTAATAAAACATCAACTAATTTTTCTTTTTCTAATGTGTTCATATAAAGTCCTCCTGAATGCATATTATCAAACAAAAAAAATAATATAAACACTTTCGACAAAAGTATTTATATTATTTATACGACAAAATCTAGTAGAAACGTTTTAATATCTTCTGTATATTTTTTACAGTTAAGTTACACCCAATTGATTTAATAATCATAGGCTAATTCTATCTAAAATTTATATTTCCTCTAATTATATCACCAAAATATCTTATATATAACTGTAATATATTAGCTTTTCCTACATCTTGTTTTACTGTTGCATCAATTTTCCTTACTACCTTACCTTTTTCTATTATATCTATATATCCCACTACATCACCATTTTTTATTGGCGCTTTATTATTAGTTATAGTTAATTTATATTCCCAGGTTCTTTTAGATGTACCTTTTTTATATAATACTGATACTTCATCAATTGGAATAACATCAACTTTTTCTATTCTACCTTTTTCTATTTCTATTTTTCCTACTACATCATCTTTATTTAAAATAATAGATCTATTATATAAATTATAACCATAATCAAGCATGCCACTTATTTCATGATTTCTTATTTGACCAGTAGGCGCTCCCATTACAACTGCAATTAATCTCATGTTATTCTTATTAGCAGTTGCAGTTAAACAATATCCAGCTTCCTGCGTGAATCCTGTTTTTAAACCATCTACCCCTTTATAAAAGCGTACTAGTTTATTTGTATTAACCAACCAAAATCTATCTCTCCTATTACCTTGCAAATGTGTTTCATATATAGATGAATATTCTAAAGCTTTCTGATATTTTACTAATTCTTTTGCAATCATAGCCATATCATATGCAGATGAATAATGATTAGCAGCATCTAATCCGTGACTATTTTTAAAATGTGTGTTTTTTAAACCCAGTTCTCTTACTCTTTCATTCATCATTTGAACAAAAGCTTGTTCATTCCCTGCAACACGTTCTGCTAATGCTACTGTTGCATCATTTGCACTTCCAATAGCAATACCTTTAAATAAATCCTCAACTGTCATCACCTCTCCAGTTTCTAAAAATATTTGACTTCCACCCATACCTGCTGCATTAGCACTTACCTTTATTTTTTCATCCCATTTTAAATTTTCATTTTTAATATTTTCAATTATTAAAAGCATACTCATCATTTTTGTCATTGAAGCTGGAGCTAACTTTTCATGAATATTCTGTTGATATAATATTTCACCAGTAGATGCCTCTATTAATATTGCACTTCTAGCATTTGGTGATAAATCGAGTGTCTCTGCATTTACAATAGGTAACAACACAACAACAACTAATAAACATAATAAAATCTTTTTCATTTTACACCTCTACTAAAAATTATGTTTTTTGTCGTATTTTATTACTATTATTGTTTATTTAATCAATAATATATACAATTCACTAAATATTACTATTTGACTAATATATATTAATAAAATATAATGTTTTTATAGGAGAATAATATATGAAAAAAAAGAAAATCATCGCCTCAATCATAATAACAGTCTTACTTGCATTATTTTTAGTATATGGGGTGACTAAATTAATGGAAAATAATATAACTAGAGATAAGTTAAAAGAATTGAATTATAATGAGAAAACTATAAATTTAATTATAAAACATAATATACATGACTATATATTAGAAAACAATTTATCTTCTAATACTCTTCAAGTCGCATTATTAGAAAACAAATTTAAAATTGAAAATTTAGAATTATATAGTAATTTTGAATATAGAGAAGATAAGAATTTTATTAATAATTTAAACAAGTTAAATAATTTAGGATATACAATAGAGGAAATAAATATACTATTTAATTATTTAAAGCCAGAAGAAGTATCAATAATTGCCAATAAAGAAAAGAAGAAAAGTAATTTAACAAAATTTTGTACATCAAAACAGTTTGATATAAACAATTATGATAGATATGTTTTATATAAAGAAAAAAATCCAGATTATGATTATGAAACTGTTGTAAATTATGTCAATATAAACTTAGATTATGAATTTTATGAAAATATAAAAGATGCATTATTTAAGCATACTGAACTAGTACTTATAAATAAATATTATAAAGTAGATGAAAACTATATACCTAAAAATTTAGAACCATTAGATATAAGTTGTGCAGTAAATTTTAATATACCCGCTGTTTTAGACGCTAAAGAAGCTTTTGAATTACTATGTGCGGATGCTAAAAGTATAGGATTAACAATTAAAGCTATATCGGGATATCGTTCGTATGCTTCACAAAGATTAATATATGATCGTTATCTTGAAAATGATCCAATAGAAATTGTTGATACATACTCTGCTAGACCAGGACACTCTGAACACCAAAGTGGTTATGCGTTAGATTTATATAATGAGGTAGTTCCTTATACAAGATTTGGAGAAACAGATGAATATGAATGGTTAAAAAATAATGCCCATAATTATGGCTTTATTATTAGATATCAAAAAGGAAAAGAATATATTACAGGATATAAATATGAACCATGGCATATTAGATATGTAGGAATAAATGTTGCAAGTTATATTTTTGAGAATAATATTACTTTAGAAGAATATATTGATAAGTATAAAAAAGGTGCTATTAAATAGTACCTTTTATTTTATTATTCCTAACACCATTGGATTTCTCTCTTTTATTTTTTCTTCTATTACAAAAGCATCTAGTAGTTCTTTATCATTAACAATAGTATTTCTATAATATATTTTTGCTATTATATCACCAGTATTAACAAAATCGCCAACATGTTTGACTAATTCTATACCAACACCATGATCAATAGCATCTCCTTTTCTTAGTCTTCCGGCTCCTAATTTCATTGATAATTCACCAATTTTTAAGGCATCAATTTTATTTATATAACCTGTTTTATCACTTTTTATATTTAATACATTTTCAGAAATATTTATAAATTTTATATTTCCACCTTGATTATTAACTAATTCTATAAACTTTTTATAAGCAGAACCATTTATTAAATTATCTATAACTTGTGTTCTAGCGTCCTTTATATCTATATCTTTTGCTAAGCTCACCATATATGACGCTATTAAAATACAAAATTCTTTTAAAGATTTATTCCCTTTATAATTCAATATATCTATAGCTTCTTTTACTTCTAATCCATTACCTATCATATTACCCAAAGGATTATTCATATCTGATATAATTGCAATTGTTTGTTTATTAAATTTGTTAGCTATTTTAACCATAACTTTTGCAAGCTCTATAGCTTGTTCTTTTGTTTTCATTAATGCTCCAACACCAAATTTAACATCTAATACTATCTTATCAGCACCACTTGCTAATTTTTTACTCATTATACTAGAGGCTATTAAAGGAATAGATTCAACAGTACCAGTAACATCCCTAATAGCGTATAATTTTTTATCAGCAGGCACTAAATTGTTTGTTTGAGATACTATACTTATACTTGTTGTTTTTAGTTGATTAAAAAACTCCTCATTACTTAAATTTGTATTAAATCCAAAAATAGACTCTAATTTATCAATAGTACCACCAGTATAAGATAATGATTTACCACACATTTTAGCAACTTTAACACCACAACTAGCCACCATAGGTCCAACAATCAAAGTTGTTTTATCACCAACACCACCAGTAGAATGTTTATCAATCTTAATTCCATCAAGAGGACTTAAATCTAATATATCTCCACTCTTCAACATAATCTCTGTCATGTTGAAAATTTCTTCATCATCCATGCCATTTATACAAATAGCCATAAGAAACGCTGAAATTTGATAGTCTTTTATACTATCTTTTAACACACCATCTATTATGAATTTTAATTCATTGAAATCAAGTTTTTGATTATTTCTTTTTTTATTTATTAAATCAACAATATTCATAAAAACCACCTAATAATAGTATACCATAAAAAAAACAACTAATCGTTGTTAATTTAATTTCTTATCGATTAATTCTACCATTCTTTTTGGTTCTTCAACAATCATATTATACATTTTTTTATGTTGTCTTAATTCTTTTATCAACTTAACCTCTTCTTTTGATAAATAAATTACATATTCTTCTGTTTCTTCAGTTACTACTGCTATATCTTTTCCAAGAAAATAATTTGCATCTACACCAAAAACATTTGTCAAATCATCTAATGTTTCTATACTAGGTGTTCTAGTTTGTTTTTCATAACAACATACTGATACTTTTGTTACATTCAACAAATCCCCCAGTTGACTTTGGGTTAAACCCTTTTGTAATCTTAATTCCTTTAATCTTTTCCCATTAAACATATGGCACCATCAACTTTCCTTGTATGGATTATATCTAAACAAAAAGAGAAAAAAGTCGAAGTTAACTAAAAAGAAACTTTAAATTTTACTTATTGTAAACAAAAAAACAAGGATTTTACTCCTCCTTTTTTGGTGATAAGAACGTAATTTTTTCTGCTACTACTTCCGTAACGTGTTTACGTTTTTCATCTTCAGTTTCAAAAACTCTTGTTTGAACTCTACCTTTTACTCCAATTAAATCTCCCTTTTTACAGTATTCTGTTGTATTTTCTGCAATTCCAGTCCATAAAACACAGTCAATATAATCCGTTTCATATTCACCTTTTAAATTCTTATAACTTCTTGGAATAGCAAGAGTAATATTTGAAACCTTCTTTCCATTTTCAGTTTCCCTTAACTCAGGGTTTCTAACTAATCTTCCTACTACCACAATTTGATTTAACATAATATCTCTCCTTTCAGATAAAATATTATTATTAAACAACAATTAATTCAAATCACAAAAAAATAAATTTATACCTTGAATCAATATAAATTTATTTTTTTATTCCATATTGTATAAAATTTTATTAGAATTTATAGATTAAAATTTGTTTTTTAATAAATTATTTAATTCTACAGCATATTCCATAGGAAGCTCTTCTTTAAAAGCATCAACAAATCCTATTATAATCATTTCACGAGCTTTATCTTCATCAATTCCTCTTGATGTTAAATAAAATAACTTTTCATCACTTACTTTCGATACAGTTGCTTCATGCTCTATAGCAGAAGATCTATTTAATACTATATTTTTAGGAATAGTATCACTTTTAGAATGTTCATCTAATATAATTGTATCACATTTAACACTACTTGTAGAGTTTATTGCTCTCTCATCTATTTTAACAATTCCCCTATATGTAGCATTCCCACCATTTCTAGCTATTGATTTTGC
>SKJH01000117.1 GCA_007116005.1 Bacilli bacterium
CTATCATTAAAGCTAAGTGACTTTTACCAGTTCCAACAGGAAGGTTAAGTAAGAAAAATTTATTAAGTGGATTTGATTTATATTCATTATCTATAAACTCTAAAGCTTCTCTTTGTTCTTTTCTTGGTTTATATTTTGTTAGATCTTTTTTAAATGACATTTATTAGTTTTATTTATTATATTCAGGTAAATAATTTTTGTTTTATTAAAAAAAAATTAAAAAATAGGATTTTTTACGAAAAAAGTTAATATATAAAGAAAATTACCCTTTATATGTTTGTACCTTATTATGATGAGTTTTGTGTTTATTTTACACAAAATGATGTTATCGATTTTATTGAAGAAAAATTAAACAAAAATGAATTAACAAAAGAAGACTTATACGATATTTGTTTAAATCAATTTGGAGTTAGTTATGATTATTTAATTTTAGAATTTCTTGAAATGATTTAAAAATCACAATCAAACCATTCTAACTCTTCTCCATTTCTTTTATTAATAAAAACTAAATCATTTCTTTTTACTAATTGATACTCATAATGTCTTCCTGTTTTAAACAGAGTTCTAATGAAAGGAATATCTTCGTTGTAATTAACAGATCTCTCATCTATCATTAAAGATAGAACTTTTTTATCATCTTCTGGATTATAATTTGTAATATCTTCATTTAAATCCTTTTCAAATCCTTTTTTACCCCAAGCAAAAAACTTAGATTCTAATTCTTCACCAGAAGGTTTCCATTTTATAATAACATCGTCACCTATTTTTATATCAGAGTTTTCTTCATTTAAGAATAATCTTACCCAAAAGTATATTTTTTGCTCATCTATAACTGTTGATATTGGATCTTCTGATACATCGTCAGTTAAATTTTCAGTATTAATTTCTTTTATTTGTTCTACTAAGCTTTCTAAATAGTTAGATTTTTTTATTTCGTTCATATTTTATTTTATTTTTTAATTTGATAAAGGAAACTTTATAGTCGGTGCTGATTTATAATCAACTATTTCTATATCTTCAAACTTTAAATCAAATATAGAATTATTTTTTAAAATCAATTTTGGTAATTTATAAGTTTCTTGTTTTAATTGTTCTTTAACACCATCTATTTGATTTAAATATATATGACAATCACCTCCGTTAAATATCAATCTATTTGGAATCATATTAGCTTCTTTAGCTAAAAGGTGTAATAAAATAGCATAAGAAGCTATATTAAACGGTAAACCTAATGGAAAATCTACAGACCTTTGGAACCATTTCAAATCCAATTTTCTTTCAGGAACACCCATTTCTGTTAAAAATTCATGTCCTAATTTATCAACATAATGTTCACTTTTTCCTAACTTTTCAGCATACCATTTTTGTCTTTGTTCTAAAGATAATTTAGATGTGTAGCATTGAAAAGCGAAATGACATGGCGGTAAAACCATTTGATTTAACTCACTAACATTCCAAGCATTTACAATTAATCTTCTAGAATCTGGATTATTTTTTAAATTATTTACTAAATCTTTTATTTGATCACCTTTGTTTACTTTTTTAAAATAACTTGGTGTTCCGTATTCCCAGGAAACAGGTATTTTTTCAGTTCCAGCAAATCTACGCCATTGTTTTCCATAAACAGGACCAAGTTCACCCCATTTTTTAGCAAATTCTTCATCAGTTTTTATTTTTTCGATAAACTCTTCTATTGTATCTGGATGATTTGCTTTATATTCATTAGTTTTAGTTATGTAATTTTTATAAGCATCTCCGTTCCAGATATTTACTGCATTATCAACAAGGTATTTAATATTAGTATCACCTCTTAAAAACCAAATTAGTTCGTGTATAACTGCTTTTGTGAATACCTTCTTTGATGTTAGTAAGGGAAATCCTTCTGACATATCAAAAGTCATAGTATAATCAAAAATAGAAAGTGTTCCTGTTCCAGTTCTATCTTCTTTTAACTCACCATTATCTAAAATGTATTGTAGTGCTTCTAGATATTGTTTATCAACATTTTTATTCATATATTATATAAATTTTTTTATTATTAAAGATAAAATCACCACAACATCTATATTTGCTTTAAGAAAAAGTGTATACTTATGTAATAGTGTCCATTTCTTTATAATTATATTTATCAAAAAGTTTGCCATTATTAGTGATAAAAAAACATACCAGTTATTTGTGAATAATCCAAATATTAACCAAATAGTAATAGCCATTTTAGAGACAGATAAAGATATAAAAATATTATAATCATCTTTTTTTCTAAATTCATTAATTCTAGGTGTTTTACCATTTATTTTTTTAAATTTTGAAATCCATTCTATTATATAATAGAATTTATTAAATCTAAATAGATTTATAAAACTACCCAATAAAGCTATTAATCCAAATAAGTAATAAATATTCAACAACATATAGTTTTTATTATTTTTTTTAAAAATGTTTAATGCAGGGATGTTTAAAAATAATATATAAATAAAAGTAAATAAAAAGTATGGCTTCAACTCCTTTATATAAAAGACTTAAGAATAACGGAACAACAAATTATGTTTTCCCATCTTCCGCAGAAGATATATCATCAAGTTATCAAAATGAAAGTTATAAAATGTATTTTTCTAAATATGTTTTATTAAATATACCTAAGCAAAATCTTAATCCAGGTAGCGCAACACAATCAAATTTAATACAACTTGATTTTGATAATTCTTTTAATAGATCAGTAAATTCCACACCAGCAACTGAATTTCAAGATCAATTTGTTGAATCTTTGAGAAATTATGTTGCTAACCATGAAATAGTTTTAAGAGAATCAAGATTAAATAATACAAAGTATTATTATGATACAAATGCACTTGAAACAACATCAGAAAAAATATTTTGGAAATGGTGTAAAAAACTGAATATTATTGATTTTGAAGCAGCAATAGCAGGTGATGAATATTTTGAAGATCTTCCAGAATTTGAAAGTAGAGATATAAACGATGATGAGTATTTTCCTGAAATATTATGGAGAGAAAGACAGATAATTGATTATTCACC
>SKJH01000025.1 GCA_007116005.1 Bacilli bacterium
ATCTATTAAAGAAATAACAATATCGTTTTTGTCATTTACTTCTAAATTGCTTACTTTTAACATAAAATAAATCATCCTCTGCTAAATATGTGTGCTTTGTTATTTTCATCTCCTAACTAAATATTACTACCTTTTATACACGCTTTAAAATATGCGCAATCGCAGAACTAATATATAAATTATGTAAATTATGTCAATATTATTATTTTTACTAATCTCATTGACATCGTTTACACACCCCACATATCTCTCTCAAACACGCACCGTATAGCAAGAGACTGTCAAGTTACATGTAAATAAACGGGATATTTACACTCCCCCGCAAAAACTTTACACAGCTTTACACTTTGAAAGGTATAAGAGTATTTATATTTAATTATGCATATCCTACCTTATAAGGCATACAAATGTACTTTTTAAGATGTCAATTTACGTAAATTTTTTATAAGGGAGTGTCAATATTCCGTTTATTTATATGTAATGCGATTTCCAAAAATTAATAAAATTAATAAAATTAATAAAATTAATATATTATTATTTTATAAATATCTACCCTACAACATTTTTAATGAAAGACCCCTAAAATCTATTGCGACCTTTACATAATTCCCAAAACTCTTATTAAAACCTGTACAATTCGACCATATAAAACAAAAAGCTTATATATTATCTATTAAATAATAATTTATGTTTTATTAAACACAATAAAATATTTATTAGAGAAGTGAAGAGAAGTGAAGATGAAAAAAGAACTATATAACGAAAAATCGACATATAAAATAGTTTATAAAGATGAGGGAAGGACAAAAACTGCAAAAGGCAGTATAGTTTTCTATGACAATAATTTTACATCAATAATGTTTGATGATGGTTTTACATTATCAATAAATAACAATGTAATAATTTCTGTTGCAGAGGTGTCAAAATGAGCCTCGAAAAATCAACATATCCTTCCCTTGAAAAATCAACATATCCTCTTATAGACCCTTCTAATCCTAAAATTAAAAAATTAAGAGATTATATTAAAACCAATTTCATAAAACCCCCTAAGGATTTTTATAAAGATATTATAGAATCAATCGACTTAATTTTAGAATCTGAAAAAATATTATTAAAACAAGTAATAAAGAAAAGAATAGTTAGAGATAAAATAGCTACTATAGAACAACGAATAGAACAACTAAAAAAATATAACAATAATAAAATACTTCCAGACAATTCATTAAGTGTAGAATTAACAGAGAGTATAATATTTTTTCTTAAAGAATATAAAAAGAATTTATCAACACCAAATAAATATGAGAATACTAGAAGTTATAATTATAAAGAAGCTGAAGAAGATAGCGATGACGAAGATTTAATCCTTCCATTAGAAGGAACAGATATGAACTCAGTAAAGATGAATCTATTTTTTAATAAGGATGTTTGTTATAAATTTAATCCTTCATTGCCTGTTAGTTCTTTAGACAAATCTCATTCAAAGATGCAAACACTAAGATTAAAAATAAATGGTGTTTTAGAACACAATACTATTATAACGAAAAGAAAAGTAATTTGTACAACAAAGACTAAAGGGGTTGAGTGTGGAAATGTAGTGTATTTTTCAGATGTTCATTTAAATTCTTCAATTAGATGTACTGATAGTAATTTAATCCCTCATGATGGTCATATAATTAAAAAGACTGAAAAAGCAAGTGTTGAAGAGAGTAAAATTATTTATGTTTATGAAGGAGCAGATATAGGAAAACCATTTGTTTCATTGAAAAAAGAAAACAATTCATCGTCTTTTTCTCCGTCAGAAGAAATAATGATAGCTTCTTTAGTCCCTTTAAAACATAGTTATGTTACTTGTAATGCTATTTTTGTTAATGATATAGACTCTTCCTATATTTTAGTTTTATCAGTTCAAGAGGAAGAAATAAAACCATTAGACAAACCAATACTATTACATTCAAATAAATCTTCATATTTCTTAGATGACATATATATGTCTTTACAGTCATATTTGAATGAATACCACAATATTTCTTTAACAAACCAAAACAGGATTATAGGCCATTGTATAATATTACAATTATTATTAAATATATTTTATAATATTAGAACTAATGCTTTAATTGTAGGTAAAAGTGGTTCAGGAAAGTCTATATGGAGTGAATTATTAATCCCTTTATTTACTTTGAATCATAAAAATATTATGGGTACAGATATTACAAGGAATAAATTTATAGGTGGTAGGTCAAATATGAATTCTAATACAGTAAATTCATTATTTGCGGCTGGTTATATAGCGACTCAAGATATGATATTTGCTGAAGAGTGTACAAATTCATTAAAAGACTTTCAAGACTCTATCCTAAACCAAAATAATAATATTTTTCATTTAATAAAAGCCTCGTCTGGGAGATATGTTGACGTTGCAATTCAAGGAGGACAAAAGATATACCCAAAAGCTTCTACAATTCTTGTTGGTAATTTAGAACAATTAGACTTTACTCAAGAGTATAAAACATTTGTAGCAAGTAAATATAGAAAATTAAAAGGAGAAGGTGATAGGGAGTATAAAGAAAAATGGCCTTTATTTAAACCAATAGAATATTACGTTGATGAACTAAAAAACAGAGAATTGGCAGAAGCACATGCTATTGTAAGGCAAAATTATAAAGGGGTTTCAGGCAGGCATTTTATAACGAGATTACCGACAGCAGAAATGGCAAGATATGCATTTTTTATAGCAATAGAAGATAATTTAGACAGTAGTAGAAAATTAAGAGAATTAAAAAAAGATAGTATATTAACTAATCCTAAAAGGGAAATATTAATAGAAGAGTTATCAAAAATATTTATTAATCCTTTAACGCACCAACCATATGAAGTTCCTTTATCGTTAAAGAAAAAAATAAACGATTTTTACAACAATGAATTTTATGAGAGCAGAAATAATTATAAAAATATTTTTGGTAGTACTAGTTTTATAAACGCTCATATAGAAAATAATATAATAATGATAATGGAATATTTAGTATGGATGAATAGATTATATAATAATTCACTTTCATTAAAAGAAAACAACAAAAACTTATTAGAAGATATGGCTAAAAACCCACTATCTGAGGATGAAAAAATATTAATTAATTATTTCTTATCATTTAATTATAATACTCTATCTCCAGAAGAAGCGAGTATGTCAACTAAACCATATATTAATGATTTTGAAGCATTATCCTCAAAAGGCGCTATTAATATAGATTTACAAAATAAAGAAGAGTTTTTAAAAAAGAAGAAAGAAGAGAAAGAGAAGGAAGATAGGGAGATGAGAATGTTTTTAGATGGCAATGATGAGGGAGAAAATATTTTATAAAATGGTAAAATATAATGTCAATTATAAGACCCTTTCAAATTTTTGGAATTTTCTTACCTATGATTATCCTAAAGATGCGTATGTAGAGATAATATTAATGAATATAAAAGATGTAAGATTATATAACATAGTTCTCTTATTTTCAAAAGAAAACCCTAATATTATTATTAAAAAGAACTGCCAGTTTTTTATTAACACTTTTCAAGATTTAGAAAAGATAGTTTCATATAAGCAAAATATTTTTATGAGGTTTTCTAAGATATGTTATTCGATTAATCCTCGATTTATTAAGAATAATAATATTGCAGGTGGGTATGAATATATGAAGTTTATAGATATGGTTTTTATAGATATAGAATCAACTAACCATAATGTTTTAATTGAGAAAGAAGAGTCTTATATCCAGGTGTTTTCTAATGCTGTGAAGGAAAGATTAAAGATGAAAGGATTGGCTGAAGGGGTAGAAGTCCATTCAGGGAATGGGAGACATTTATTATATAAAGTAAGAAAAAAAGAGTTTAATGATAAAAGAAAAGAAGGATATAAACAGTTAATTATTGACTTAAAAGAGTTAAATACACCTTTGTTTAAAATAGACCATTGTGTTAATAGTTCAAGGTGCATTGCACTCCCAGAGACTATTAATCATAAAGGGGGTAGGCAAGTAAAGATAATATCTAATGTGCCTGAAACCCCCATTAATAATGTTTTCATCCCTTCTAAAGATAGAACAAAGGTAAGGGTTAAAGGAAATTCAATTAGCAAATTAAATAATAGTAAACTCCCTTCTAATATAAGAAACTCATTAGAATGGAAGATAATAACTCATCCTGAAGTACCAAAGGGTGATATACACTCTATATTACTATTTGCTTTGAAATTGTTAATTAGAGAGATGAAAATAATACCTGAATTAATTGAAAAATTAGAAATTGAATTAAATAGTGTTAGAAATTCTAACCATTTATTGAATTTAAATATAGGGTTAGATGGTAAAGAATATAATAAAGGAATAATTATTAGTTGGATGAAAAAGCATAGAGAATGGTGTGAAAAACATAATATAAAATATTAAAAGATAATATAGAATACAAAAATTTATATACTATCTAGTTATCTATAATATAGTCATAAATTGACACCAAAAACAGCCGAATAGGCAAATGGAGGAAATAAAATGGAAAAACAAAAAGAATTAGTAGAAGAAGAAGTCTTAGAAGAGTTTGAAGAAGAAAACACTTCTAATCAACCAAAAGAAACAGAAAACAATGGCAATAGTAATGATGAAGAAGAAAACAATGAAGTAACATTAGACGATTTAGATGACGTTGCACCTTCAGAAAAATTTAGAGTAATTTCAAATAATGATATTAATGTACTATTTGATGTGACTCGAGATGAAAAAGGTAAAACAGTATATACACCTAAAAAAGCATTAACTATTTCTGCAGTAAAGTTAGGGAAAGTATATGAGAAAGACCAAGAAGGTAATGTTAATGAACCAGAAGTAAATGCTAGTGGTGGAAAATATTTTAAAGCAAAATTAATTGTAGAAGTAGAAGAATTAGTTAATGGGAGTAGAGTTAGAATATTTATCCCAAGCATTTTTTATGGGGTTAATGAAGATGGGAGCATTAAAGACATACCTACAATTCCTGTAGCTTGCAATGATGATAAATTAGATGATAAATTTACATCTGAGTTATCTAAAGTTAGAAACTTATACTGTAAAAAGATTGGACAAGATGCTAAAGATGTTTCATCAAGCGCTTTTGTTAAAGGATTAGTTGGGAAAAAATTCATGCCAGAACTACAGTTCGGTGAACATAAGAAAAAGGCATGGATTAAAATGACTATTAAAGATTTTGCATAAATCTTTTTTTATTTTATTTTATAATATAAATTAGAGGTAACACTAAATGATATCCTTCAATATGAGTTATTCATCTTTACAAATTTACAAAGAATCAGAACGTACTTTTTATTATGCTTATATTAAAAAGATTTCTCCTCCTGACGAAACTATATCTGTTTATGGAACTGCAGGAAATGTTTTGCATAAAAATTTAGAAGTTTTTTCTCAAACAAACAACAAAGGCGATTTTCAACAAGAATGGAATGATAAAGGGTTAAATAATGATAAAGGGTTTAATGAACAACCTTTATCTTTACCAATATATAAAAAATGTGTGGAGTTTGGTTATAGTAAAATAGAAGCATTTCAAAAAATGGGTTATAAGATAAAAGCTGAAGAAAAATTTGAGTTCTATTATCAACCAGGAATTATGATTAAAGGGTTTGTTGATATAGTTGCGTTTAAAGATGATAGAATATTATTAATAGACTGGAAAACAGATAGTAGTGCAGATAAATTAAAACATAAAGAACAAAGATTATTTTACAGTTGGTTGTATTGGAAAAAATATAATAAAATTCCTAATAAATGCATTTGGTATTATCTAAAATTAAAAAAAGATTATTCAGATTCATTCACATTAAAAGAAATAAAAGAATATGAACAATACATTTATAATCTTATAGAAGAAATAAAACAAAAAGGTGAAGATATTAATAATTATGAAATAGGAGATATATCATCTCCTTTCAATGCCTATAAGTCATTAATGACAAAAAATGATGAAGGTGCTAAGAAAGTGGAAGCTGACTTTGGAGCTCCACCTCGCTCCCCCACTTCTCCTGCATCTTCATCTCTTACAATTATAATTGAAAACGCAGAATTAAAATTATCTGGTGATGCATTAACAGATGAGTTAAAAGATTTTTTTATGGGGGAGTTTTCTTATGAGAAAAAGCAGGCTTTCTTTATTAAAAAGAGTGCAGGAAAAAAAGGTTATAAAGATGATGGGTTTAGAAGATTCTTTCATTATAATAAAAATACTCTCCCTATAGGTTTTTTAAATAGATTAAAACTTATTCTTAATAATTTAAATATTAACTTTACAGTTATAGATAAGAGAGTAACATTAAAAAAATACACAATGCCGGATAAATTATATAACATTGAATTAAGAGGCTATCAAAAGGAAGCAGTGGATTTTGTAATGAAAAACAAAATAACATTTTTAGAGATAGCAACTAGTGGGGGTAAAACAGCTATAGCTGCAGAAATTATAAGACAGAATAAGGGTTTAACATTGTTTGTTGTAGATAGGGGGGTGTTATTAAACCAAACAATGAGAGAGTTTAAAAATTTCTTTCAAGAAGAAATAGGTAGTATTACTGAAGGAGAAATTAACCTTAAAAAAATAAATGTATCTACTATTCAAACTATAAACAAGATATTAGATAGAAAAGAGAATAAAAAATTAGCAGAGTCTAATTTACATCTAAGAAAAATATTAGCTAATATTAAAACATTAATTACAGATGAAGGCCACACTGTAGCTGCAAAATCATTTATAAAGATGTCAAAATATGTTTTAAATGCAGATATAAGGTTAGGGTTGAGTGGAACATATGAAAGACCAGATGGTGATTCTATGATGATTGAAAGTGTTGTTGGCCGTCCTATATTTCAAATTTCTGCAGATTCATTAATAAAACAGAATTATATAATGAAACCAAAAATATGGTTTTTTAAATTAACAAATTCTTTAACAATGAACCTCCCTATGGGGAGTAAATATCATGATTATTATAATACATATATTATTGAGAATAAAAGAAGAAATCAACATATTATTAATATGGTGAATAAATTATCTGATAAAAAGATACTAATAATCATTAGTAAAATTCGTCACGGGGAGTTATTAAACAGTCAATTAAAAGATAGTGTTTTTATACATGGTAAAGTTGACTCTGAAACTAGAGAAGAATGGTTAGATGAAATTCGAAATGATAATAGAAAAATAATCATAGGTACTGATAGTATAGTAGGTAAAGGGTTAGATATCCCTGTATTGGATGTACTAATTAATGCTACAGGAAATCTTAGCAGTATAATAACCATTCAAAGTTTGGGCAGAATATTAAGGAAGGCTAAAGATAAAGAGCCTCCTATTTATATAGATTTTTATGATGAAGGTAAATATTTAAAAGAACATGCAGAAGAAAGGATAAGAGTATTAAGGCAGCAAAAGCATGAAGTTAATATATTTAAACAAAAATGAGGGATGATATATGTATGAAAGAGAAGCTGTTATGACCGGCTATGAACATGGGTTGAGTCCTCGAACAAGTACAGATATCTATCAAAAATATACTGATAGATTGTATAAAAAGACACCAGACATAATTATAGACCCAGATATTAAATATGTTAGTTTAGAGCAAAGAGCTTTAGAACTTACAAAAAGGTATATGAGATTACATTCAAGATATAGGACATAATAGAATACAAATACTTATATACTACCACGAGATTAGTTAGGTTATAATGGAATATAAAAGATTTAAAGGTAAATCAATCTCAGAAATAATCGAACTTTGGAATGATGATTGTAGGCCGTATAAATTTTTGGATTGGTATATAAAACAAGTAGCGTATGATATAGCTTACAAAATTGATTGTGAACTTCAAAATGAACTTCAAAATGAACTTCAAAGAGATGATGGTTATGATGAATGACAATATAATATACATTTTGATAGCAACATTAGTTTTAATAATCTTAGCAATTGTATTAGATGACCCAGAAGATTGGAGGAATGAATGATAAAAAAATGGTAAAAACTTTTATTAATGGCGATACTGAAAAAGATGGATTAACTCTTACATGGCAAGAATCTGAAACAGGGGAGCGGATAAAAGAATTTATAGAATTTAATGATTATTTCTATATATTATTAGAAGATTTCTATACAGTAAGAGACAGTCTTAAAAAAAGATGGCATAAGAGTGTAAAGGCTGTTACACAAGTAAAAGCTAAAGATGAATTTGATAACGATAATCATTTTGCAAAGATTATTTTAAGAAACAATGAGCATAAACATTATATTAAAGTATGGCTTGAAGATGAAAATGATCTTAAAACCTATGAAGCAGATCTTAATACTACAAAAAGATATTTAATTGATAATCATAAAACAATGCAATTAAATTTAATGGATTCAAGATATTTATTTTATGATTTAGAAACAGATGACCGTAAAAATTTTTCTTATGACGAATTTGGTAAAGTTATTCCAGAGAATACTATTCTTTCCTTTTCAGGGACTGATTATAAAGGTAAACAGTTTTTCTTTATAAATGAAGATTCTGATAATCCTGAATGTGAAAAGAAACTGTTAGAGCAAATTAGAGATTGTTGTATGAAATATTCTATTATTTCGGCTTGGAATGGGGATGGATTTGATGATGTTTATTTGCAAGGTAGAACTAAATTGCATGGGATGGAAGATTTTACAAAACAAATAAATTTAATTGATGATATGCACTCTTACCAAAAATATATGATTGAAAAATCATTAGATGATTACAGTTTGGATAATGTAGGATTAGTGGAATTAGGCGAACAAAAGATAGACATTAAAAAGGGTGGTGGGAGATTATATAATTTATACTTAACTGATAAAGAAAAATTAAAAGAATATAATATACAAGATACAGTTTTAATGTATAAATTAAATAGAAAATTAAGATTTATGGAATTGCATTTAATGACGGCTAGTAAAGGTCATTGCCAAGTGCAGTTAACAAAATACAATATTGGGAGTAATGATTATTTTATATTAATGAAAGCTAAAGATTATGGATTAATAGCGCCAAGTAATCCAAACAGTGAAGAGAAAAGAAGAAGGAGAGATATAGGTAGCATTGGAGGGGGTTATACACGAGGTAAACCAGGATTATATAAAACAGTATTCGTAGAAGATTTTTCATCGCTATATCCTAGTTTAGAAATTACGTATAATATTTCACCAGAAAAATTTGTTAAAAATATCACTATTGAATCTGAAAAACAATATTTGGAAAAAAAAGATGAAAATATAGAAGTTTTAAAAGATTATAATGAACTATTAAAATATGCTAAAGAGAAAAATATGTGTTTTACACCATCTGACTTGACATATATAGCAAAGAAAGGTAGGGCTATATATCATCCTTTTAGATTATATAAAACTCATAAAATGGGCTTATTGCCTTCTATCATGGTAGAATTGATTGAAGATAGAATATCAGTAAAAAAATCAATGAAAGGGTTAGATAAAGATTCTGAAGAATATATTAGAGGTTATACAGAACAATTAGCATTAAAATATATGTTGAATAGTCAATACGGGTTGAATGCGTTACCATCTTATAGATTTTTCAGATATGATGTTGCAGATAGCATTACCACAAGTGGAAGAGTTAATACTAAAAGGATTAGAGCTTTTGCAGAATCAAAAGGATATGATGTTGTCTTTAGTGATACAGATAGTATAGGTATATCCCCCAGAGATGAAACAATCCCTGGTTATAATAATATAGATGATTTTAAATATTTTGACGCAGAATTAGCTAAGCATATGGATGAAGAATTAGAAGATGTAAATAATTATGTTTATGAAAGAGAAGATCAGTATGGAAAACATAGACATAGATTAATTTTAGAATGGGAAAAAACATTTACACCCCTATTATATAAAAAGAAGAAAAGGTATGTTGGTTTAATAGTTGATAAAGAGGGTAATTCTAAAATAAGTATCACTGGATTAGAATCAACTAAAATGAATGCTAAAGCTGCAAAATTGCAAGGTGAATTAATGTCAGATATTGTTAGAGGAGAATTCTCTGCGGAAAAATGGAAATTAAAAATGCAAGAATTATATGAGCAGTGTTTTAATGGTAAAATGGAAGCAGATGATTTAATCACAAGTATGAGATTTAAAGATAGAGCTGCAGATCAAAAAAGGCCTAGGGCACATACTATTCTAGCAGAAAGATTAATAGAAGAAGGATATGACGTTGCTTTAGGAGACAAAATAAAATATATAGTTAAAGTAGCTAAACCAAAACAAATAGCAATTACTAAAGAGGAATTTGAAAAAGATAGAATATATCCAGCAGAATATTATTGGGATATTTTTACAAAACCAATCATTTCATTATTAGGTGTAATCAAAAGTATAGATGTGTTTGATATAGTACATACTCCTCAACTAATCAAAATTAAAAATAAATTACAAAAAATGAAAGAAGATAATGCAGATGATGAAAAGGTTATTAAAACGATGGAACGTATTGATAAAATGAAAGAAGGATTGTTAGATAACACAACAGATGAAGAAGAAACAGATGATTTTTTATTTAATTACAACACAGAACCATAATACATACATACTACCTAATATTTAAGTATTATAGGTGATTATAAATGGCATTTGAAATAAAAATACAGGAAATTATTAGAAAACATCAATTACTAGCAATTGATAATAGGACTGAACAAGAAGAAGCAGAACTACAAAAAATAACTACTATGTTAAATGGAATAGTTAAAGAATTAGCTGAATTAGAATTGAAAGGGTGTAAAGTAGTAAAAGGAATTTCTATGGAAAAAGCAGAAAATGATATTAAAACTGAAAAGCCTAAAATGTCTATTGAAGATAGAAAGATGAGAGCAGAAGCGATTGTTAGGGAAGGTAAAGAAAAGAAAAAAGAAGATAAGGTAATTATTAATGAGATTAGAGATGAATTAGGGGTAAGTTATACATATGCTAGTAAAATAGTAAGAGGTAAATGAAAATGTTAATAACAAAAACGATTGAAATAGATATGGGCCATAGAGTCCCAAACCATAAAAGTAAATGTAAAAATCTACATGGTCATAGATATAAAATAGAAGCAGGTGTAGATGATA
>SKJH01000113.1 GCA_007116005.1 Bacilli bacterium
AAGAATCAGAAAAGGCAGCTAATAAAAAAGCAAAAACTGAGGAGTTAGAACAAAAAACAAAAGAAGAGGAAGAATCAGAAAGTGATGAATCCTTAACAAAAATTGATTTGGATTTCTTAAAAACCAAAAAAAGTAATAATGTTATCGAAAAAGCAATGGTTATAAAAAGAGAAGAATTAAATGAAATAATAGACCTTTTACTTAATGATGCCAAGGCTTATGTAAAAAAAGTTACAGTTAAAAACATGTTTATAGATATGTTTATTTATGCAAAATATTATAATTATTATGAAAAAAGTGATTTAGAATATCGTAATAAAAATTCAACTTTAAAAATAAAAAAAGTTATATTGGATTATGCAGATAATCTAAACAATAATTATACTGGTAAGGATAAAAAATATAGCGAAATAGTAAAAATCCATACTGATATTTTGGTGTTAATTGATAAGTTAGAAAGAGCAATGAATTCAATAAGTGATATAAAATCAAAAAGAGAGATTTATAAAAAAGAGATTTTAAACTATACAAATGATTTAAATCCGAAAGCAGTTGAAAACACAGTTAACACAATAATAGATATTCAAAAAAAATATATAAGTGCATTAGAGGAGTTTCTAAAGAAACTAGATACCAACATGTTTGATTTGAATTTCAACAAATTATCTTCTAGAAAGAATATGTACGGTTTAGAACTTGAACATAATATTTCTTTTAGTAATGTATATAGTGACTATATTATTGATAAAACTTATACAGAAGGAATTGTAGCAGAAGATAAGATGGCTGTGTTATTAAATTTATTATCAATTGAGATAGTTAAGGATATGGTTACTGCAGATTTTGATAAAAAATACATTTTATATTTTCCAAATAGTTTATATGAAAAAAACAGAAAGTTCAAACAATTATTAAATATGTTTGATGATGAGTATTCAAAAGATAATGTTATTATTTTAACAACATTTGAAGAACTATTAAGTAATAAAAAAATAATAAAAGAGGTTAGAAAAAAAGGTTATAAATTTGCTTTAATATTTGATAAAGAAACTGTAATTAAAGCAAAAGATCGCGCAAGTTTAAATATTGTTAATTATATATTTGTTAATAAAAAAGTTGTAGATGTTGTAAAGATGCGTTCTTTTATACCTGAAGAACTTTTAGAAAATATGATTGATGAAGATATAACAGATAAAATTGGAGATTTTGGGAGTGATTAGGTTGTGAATATGTTTTTTAGATTTTTCTATGAGTTCATGTCAGTATTTTTCGAAGGTTTACTTTTAATATTTAAAGGAATTATAGATGGCGTTATACAAATTGTTAACTATAATGATTACAGAAAAGTTATCAACAACTATAAAGATCATTTTGGGCAGTCAGATTGGTTGTTTGTTGGAATAACTATTGCTATTTTAGTTATTATTATTGGTTTAGCTGCTTTAATAATATTCTTTATTGTTAAAAAGATAATAAAATTTAGAAAAGGTAGACTAAACGAGGATGATTTGTTAAATGAAATTGCAGATTTAAATACTCAAGTGAAAAAATTAATGAAAGAAAAAAATGAGATTATGTCTATGAAAGTTTCTCAATTAGGGTTAAAACCTGGTGAGGAAGAAGAGACACCACAAGAACAAGATGCCCCTCAAGAAGATGAAGAACTTGATAATGCTAATGTTAGATTTCCTAAACTTCATAAAGTTGATTTAGAATATAAAAACTATAGAATTAAAAACTATGGCAATAGCTTTACTTTAGATGAGTTGTTAGATAATTTTAGATGTTTTTCTGCAAGTCAATTAAAACTATATTATGATGCAGCACTTTTAAGAGCATTTTTTGCGGGATTAGCTTGTGGTAAAATGGTAATTCTTCAAGGGATATCAGGTACTGGGAAAACCTCTTTAGCGTATGCATGGGGAAAGTTTGTGAAACAAGCTTCTTGTATTGCTTCAGTTCAACCATCTTGGCGTGATAAAACAGAATTATTAGGGTACTTTAATGAGTTTACTAAAAAATTTAATGAAACTGATGTTTTAGCAGAATTATATATTTCTTCACATGATGATGATGTTCATACAATTATTCTAGATGAGATGAATATTGCTCGTGTTGAGTATTATTTTGCAGAAATGTTATCTATTCTAGAAATGCCATCTAGAGAAGAGTGGATTATAGAAATAGTTCCTAGTTCATGGCCTGATGATCCAAAAAAAATCATTAATGGTAAATTAAAATTACCTGGAAACTTGTGGTATATTGGTACTATTAATAATGATGATTCTACATTTATGGTTTCTGATAAGGTTTATGACCGTGCAATGCCTATTGATATTAATAATAAAATTGCTCCATTTAAGTGTAGAGATCAAGAGGCACTTGAAATTAATTCTAGTTATCTTGAGCGTTTGTTTACATCTGCAACAGAGGAACATCCAATAGATGAAAAAAATTTAGAAAAGTTACTGGAAATGGATGATTATGTAATTAGACATTTTAGAATTGCTTTTGGTAATCGTATTATGAAACAGTTAAATACTTTTGTTCCGGTTTATGTTGCTTGTGGTGGCGGAGAAATCGAAGGAATCGATTATTTTATGGCGAAGAAAGTTTTCCGTAAATTTGAACAATTAAATATAGCACTTATTCGTGATGAAATAGATCCGTTTATTGCTTATTTAAATAAAAATTTCGGCAATGGTCTTATGAAAGAATGTATTGAGTATATGGAAAGACTGAAGAAATCAATCTAGAGAGCGGTGATTATATATGGCAAAAGTTTTAAATATTGATATCTCAGAAAAAACAAAGGAAAAAAGTGAAACATTTATAAATAATATAAAGTCAGATATGTATTTCAAATCTGAACTTACAAGTGGTTCAATGTCGTTTGATTGGGTAGATGAAATTGAAGCTGCTTGCCCATATATGGATAATATTTTTAAAAACCCTAAATTAGTGCTTG
>SKJH01000030.1 GCA_007116005.1 Bacilli bacterium
AGTATTTTCTTTTGGAATAGAAGTTTCTACATTGTTTTGAGTGTTTTCTTCTGGAATAATTATTTCAACATTGTTTTGTCTTGGTATGTTTATTTCATTAAATTTATCTAAGGAAACCATATATTGATATTTTGGTATTGTACTAATATCTAATTTGTTTGGCCTTAAAGCACTTAATGATATGGTAGCAACTATAATGCCGCTGACAACTAAAAATATTTTTTTGCCATTAAATTTTATTTTTTTCATTCTTAGATAGTTTCTAATATTATTTATTAGTTTTTCTTCTTCTTTTGGTTTGTTTTTGTAATTAAACTCTTTACTAAATTCAAAATCGTTATTTATAAACAAATATAAATTTTCATTTCCCTCTTTATCTTTAATAATTAAATGTTTGTTGAACATATTTATCACCAGTATTAGTATTTCAAATAACAAATGTTTAATACCAATTATTGACATAAGAATATATGTCGGATATAATACAGTTGATAGTGGAGGTGTTTTTTATGCCTAAAAAGACTTTTTTTAATTTATCTGATGAGAAGAAACTTGCTGTCATAAGTGCTTCTAAAAAAGAATTCAGCAGAGTGCCACTTGCGAATTCACTTGTAGCTAATATAATTATAGATGCAGGCATTCCGAGGGGAAGTTTTTATCAATATTTTGAAGATATTGAGGATTGTTTTTATTTTGTTGTTGATGAATATTCAAAAGATATAAAATTAAAACTTATTTCTAATTTAAAAGAATATAAGGGTGATATAATAAAATCATACTTTGAATTGTTCATATATATTCTTGATATAATTGAGGATGAGGAAAACAAGGATTATTTTAAAAATATATTTTTAAATATGAATCACAAAATTCAGCGAATGTTTACCCCAAATTTTAATGAAGGTTTAAATAATATATTAAATTCAGTAGATGTAAAAAAATTAAATATACAGAGTAAATTTGCTTTAGGATATATATTAGATATAATAGAATCTATTATGATTCATAATATTATACAAAGTTATAAAAGAAATGTAGGAAAAGAAAAAAACATTGAAATATTTGAAAAAGAGTTGTTATTAGTGTCAGTTGGAATTGTAAAAAAGCAATAATTTGTAAAAAAGTTATTGCTTTTTTTATTTTCTGTGATATTATTAGGTGTATGTTTTTTTAAAAGGAAGTGTTTTTTTATGGATAAAATTATTAATGTTGGTGTTGTGGCGCACGTTGATGCGGGAAAGTCTACTTTAGTAGATGCAATGTTATTACAAAGTGGTGTGTTTCATGAAAATGAAGAAATCATAGCTCAAGTTATGGATAGTAATGATTTGGAAAAAGAAAGAGGAATTACTATATATTCGAAAAATTGTTCTATAAGATATAAAGGAACTAAAATTAATATAGTTGATACTCCAGGTCATGCTGATTTTTCATCAGAAGTTGAAAGAATAATTAAAACTGTGGATACAGTTATTTTACTTGTGGATTCTGCTGAAGGTCCTATGCCTCAAACTAGAGTAGTGCTAGAAAAAGCCTTAAATAGGGGATTAAAGCCTATATTATTTATTAATAAAATTGATAAAAAAGACGCAAGAATTGATGAAGTAATAAATATGACTTTTGATTTGTTTGTCAGTTTAAATGCATCTGATGAACAATTAGATTTTCCTATTTTATACGGAATGGCAAGAGATGGTGTAGCAAGAACCAATATTAATGATGTTAATAATGATTTGATTCCTTTATTTGAATTACTATTTAATACAGTAGAACCTTTTAAGGGTTGTATTGAAGATCCTTTACAACTTCAAGTTTCTTCTTTGGGATATGATGATTATATAGGTAGACTTGCAATTGGTAGAATAACAAAGGGTGTAATTAAGTTAGGTGAGCAAGTTTCAGTTAGTAGAATTGATGGTAGTATTATTAAGGGGAAGGTAACAAAATTATTTGTAAATGAAGGGTTAGATAGGATTGAAAAAAAAGAAGCATTTTATGGGGATATTGTAACAGTTGCGGGTATTCCTGATGTTTTTATAGGTGAAACTATATGTGATAAAGAAAAAATAGAACCAATGGAATTAATCAAAATAGAAGAACCAACCTTGTCTATGAATTTTTTAGTTAATTCATCTCCTTTTGTTGGACAAAGTGGTAAGTTTGTTACTATTAGACATATAAAAGATAGGTTAGAAAGAGAGATAGAAACTAATGTTGGTTTAAAAATAGAAATGATGGAGAGTAAAGAAGGCTACAAAGTTTTTGGTAGAGGTGAATTGCATTTATCTGTTCTTCTTGAAAATATGAGAAGAGAAGGATATGAATTATCTGTATCAAAACCTGAGGTTATTTTAAAAGAGATAAATGGTAAATTATGTGAACCGTTTGAAAGAGTTGTAATTACATTACCTGATATATATAGTGGTACAGTTATAAATGCATTAAATGAGAAAAAAGGTATATTACAATCTGTAGAGTCAAATTTAGAGTATACTAAAATAGAGTTTTTGGTACCTACAAGAGGGTTAATAGGTTATAGAAGTAATTTTATTAACTCTACAAAGGGTGAGGGTATAATGGTTAGAAGTTTTGATAGTTATATGCCTTATGCTGGAAAAATAGTATCTAGGAATAATGGCGTTCTTATTTCAATGGAAAATGGTAAAACTATGGGATACTCTTTATGCAATCTAAGTGATAGAGGAACATTAATAATAAAACCTGCAACCGATGTTTATATGGGTATGATAGTTGGGATAAATAATAGAGTTGACGATTTGAATGTCAATCCTTGTAAGAATAAACAATTAACAAATACTAGAGCTTCTGGGAGCGATGAATCTATTTCTTTGCCACCAATTAGAGTTTTTTCATTAGAAGAGGCTTTAGAATTTATAGAAGATGATGAACTTGTTGAAGTTACTCCAGATTCCATAAGATTAAGAAAAAAAACATTGGATCCTAAGGATAGATATAGGGTTAATAAAAAAGACTTATAATTTAAAGTCTTTTTCTATGTCATCGCTTAAGTTTTTCCCATCAAAATACATTCTTTCTTCTAACTTTGATATTTTTGCAATTATATTACTTGGGAAACTTACAAATAATTTATTATAAATAGATGTATTATCATTATAGTATCTAATTTGTGCAGTTAGTTTAGTGTTTATTTCATTAACCTCATTAAAATTATTATTTAATTCTTCATTTTTTAGTAATTTCTTATTATCGTTTCTAATTTTTGAAGCTTTTGTTTCATACTCATTAAGCTTTCTTATAAATTCAAAGGATGAAAAATCTTTTTCTTTTAATTCTGAAATTTTTTTCAATTCCTTGTCGTTTATAATTTCAATTATTTTTACTATAAGGTCATATTTTTGTCTTAATGTTTCATCTATTTCGCTTTCAGTTTCTTTTAATTTTAATATTTGATTTTGTATTTTATTATATATTACAACATAAATCACTAATAATATAGATATAATAATTGTAAATAATATAAGATAGTAAAATGTACTCATATAGGCACCTCAATTCAAAAAATCATATCTAAATAAAACAATAATAACAAGTTATCTTATAAATTAATTATAGCAAAATAAAAAGGATCATTCAATCCTTTTATCCATGATTGTAGTTAATTGGGGATTTGTAGTTGATTTTTTCGTGGAACTCTACATAATTTAGATAAATACTTAATAGTAAATGCCATATTCCTGTTTTAGGATCGCTAATAATTATATGATCTCTACCAGCCTCTTCTACAACCCCTGTAAATGCTTTATCTCTCCATTCTACAGAATCAGGATATGACATATGAAAAGTTGCTACTTTTCCTGTGTTCATTCTTAAAATGTTTTCAATATATGATTGTTCTAGTGATATAATAGATTCAGAAGTTGGTGCAGTTTGTTGATTAGGGGTTCCAGAAGCCATTGGTTTACCGGGATACATTGGTGGCTGATAATAATTGTTATTCATAAAATCTTCCTTTCTTTTACTAATTAAATATATGCTTTTTATTTAGAAATATGAAATACGGATGGAATATTTAGTAATTAAAAAACAATATTTAGTATATTAATATAAGTGAAAGGAATGTTTAAATGAAAGGCGAAAAGTTAGATCAACAATATTTTAATATAGTAAATCATATTTTAGAAAACAAGATATTTAATAAAATTAAAAAATTTAGTCATCATGGAACCGATAGGTTAACTCATTCAAAAAGAGTATCTTATATGTCTTATAAAATAACAAAAAGAATTGGTCTTGATTTTAAATCTGCTGCTGTAGCGGGATTGTTACACGATTTTTATTTATATGTAGATCAGAAAAAAATTATAAAATATATTAAAGCCCAATATATTCATCCTAAGGAAGCTTCAAAAAATGCAGTTTTCTATTTTAACATATCAAAAAAAGAACAAAATATAATTGAAACTCATATGTTTCCTATAACTTTTAAACCATCAAAACATTTAGAAGGATGGGTTATAATAATGGCTGATAAAATAGTAGCATTTTATGAGTACGGTATAAATTACAAAAATAGAGTTTGCAGTTTTTTTAATAGTGTATTATATAAAAGTAGTAAGAAAAAAACAAAAACATTTACATAATCACCTAATATACGTTATAATATTTATGGTGATAATATGAAAGTAAATATTGGTGTTTCTGCAAGACATGTACATCTTTGTGATGAAGACGTAGAGTTTTTGTTTGGAGCAGGTTATAAATTAAAGAAAATGAAAGATTTAATTCAAAAGGGTGAATATGCTTGCTTAGAACAAGTGGCTATAAAGACTTCTAAAAATACTATTGATAAAGTAAGAGTTCTTGGACCAACAAGAAAAAGTACCCAGGTTGAAATAAGTAAAACTGATGCTTTTAAATTAGGAATAGATCCTCCATTAAGAAATTCAGGGGATATAAAAGGAAGTTCACCTATTACTTTATGCTATAATGGTAAAGAATTAAAAAAAGATTTTGGGTGCATAATAGCACAAAGACATATTCATATGAGTTCTCGTGATGCTTTTAAATTAGGATTTGAAAACGAACAGATTGTAAAGATAAAAATAAATGGTGAAAAAGGTGGAATACTACATAATGTAGTTATAAAAACAAATGATAATTTTGTATTAGAATTACATATTGATACAGATGACGCTAATGCACATCTAGTAAAAACAGGAGATATTGGTGAGGTAATAATTGATGAATGATTTTAAAACATGTGATATTTGTAAAGGTTTTAATTCAGATACTTTAGTAGAAAAGTTAAAAAAATTAGATGAGACAGCTAATATATCAATTGGCTGTCAAAATTTTTGTGCTGTTGGTTCTAAAAAAACTTTTGTTATAGTTAATGGTATACCAGTTAATGGTGATAATGAAGATGAATTAGTTGAAAAAATTTCAAATATTATGAATAAGTAATAATTCTTAGGATAAACTACTACTGAATAGGATGGTGAATATGGAAAACGAAAATAATAATAAAGATGAAGTAGTAGTAAATGAAGAAGATGTAGAAATTGGTAGTTTTAAAGCGTATCCATCTTCAGATGATGGTAATACAAAAGTTGTAGATGGTAAAAAAGTTATTGAAGATTTTCACATGTACAAAGAATAAAACGAAGCCGAAGAGGAATAAAAGTGATTTTATTCTTTTTTTTTTGTATAATATAGGTGGTGATTTTAATGAGTTGGAAAATTGGTAATGTTACAATAAGTAATAAAGTAGTTTTAGCGCCTATGGCAGGTATTTGTAATAGTGCGTTTAGAACAATTATAAAAGAAATGGGTAGCGGTCTTATTTATGCTGAAATGGTTAGTGATAAAGCTGTAGTATATGAAAGTAAAAAAACAAAGGAAATGCTTTATATGACTGATTTTGAAAGACCTATTGTTCAGCAGATATTTGGAAGTGATAAAGAGTCTTTTGTTGAGGCGGCAAAGATTGTATATAAAGAAATGAAACCTGATATCATTGATATAAATATGGGGTGTCCTGTACCTAAAGTCGCAGTAAAATCTCAAGCAGGGGCAGCGTTACTAAAAAATCCGGAAAAAATATATGATATAGTAAAAGGTGTTGTTGAGTGCGTGCCGGTACCAGTTACAGTAAAAATTAGAAGTGGATGGGATAATTCTAATATAAATGCAGTTGAGGTTTCAAAAATTTGTGAAAAAGCGGGTGCTAGTGCAATTTGTGTTCATCCAAGAACTAGGTCTCAAGGATATACTGGTTTATCTGATTGGAATATTATTAAAGAAGTTAAAAAAAATGTAACGATACCAGTTATAGGTAATGGTGATATAAAAAGTGCAAATGACGCTAAAAAAATGTTGAATGAAACAGGGTGTGATGCTATTATGGTAGGAAGAGGAGTTTTAGGTAATCCTTGGCTTATAAAAGAAATAATAGAATTTTTATATAATGGAAAAACAGTTGGTGAAGTAAGTTATAAAGACAAATTAAAAATGTGTAAAAAACACTTTAATTATCTTTTGAAACTCAAATCCGAGAAAATAGCTCTCCTTGAAATTAGGAGTCATGTAGCGTGGTATGTGAAAAAAATGCCTTATGGTAATGAAATAAAACAGAAAATATATGATATAAAAACAAAAGAAGAATTTGTTCAATTAATAGATGGTTATTTACAACTTGTCTAAATTGGTATAGAATAGTATGTAAGGAGTGTTACTATGAGAGATTTAACGGAGCAGGAGATTATTAGAAGAGAGAAATTAGAAAAATTAAAAGAGTTAAATATAGATCCTTTTGGTTCGGCATTCAAAGTTACATCTGATTCAAAGGCCATAAAAGATAAATATGAAAATTTTACAAATGAAGAATTTGAAAAAGAAGATATAGAAGTTATTATAGCTGGAAGAATTATGACTAAAAGAGTAAAAGGTAAGGCAGGGTTCATGCATATTCAAGATAAATATGGTCAGATACAGATCTATGTAAAAATAGATAATGTAGGAAGTGATGCATATGATATCTTTAATGATGCTGATATTGGAGATATAGTTGGTATAAAGGGAAAAGTTTTTAAAACTCGTATGGGTGAACTTAGTATTAAAGCATCTTTATATCAACACTTGGTTAAAGCGTTAAGACCGTTACCAGAAAAATATCACGGATTAACTGATATAGAAGAAAGATTTAGACGTAGATATGTGGACCTTATAATGAATAATGACGCTAGAAGAATTGCTTTTATGAGACCAAAAATTATTCGTAGTATACAAAACTTTTTAGATAATTTAGGATATGTAGAAGTAGAAACACCTATATTAGGTTCAGTATTAGGAGGAGCATCTGCTAGACCTTTTGTTACTCATCATAATACTTTAGATATGAATATGTATCTTAGAATAGCAACTGAGTTACCTTTAAAAAGATTATTAGTTGGTGGAATGGATGCTGTTTATGAAATAGGTAGATTATTTAGAAATGAAGGTATGGATAGAAATCATAATCCTGAATTTACTACTGTTGAATTATATAAAGCTTATAGTGGTATGGAAGAAATGATGGTTTTATGCGAAGATATGTTTAGAACTGTTGTATTTGATGTTTTAAGAACATATGAATTACAATGGAAAAGACATACCTTAGATTTCTCTAAACCTTTTAGACGTATGCATATGGTAGATATGATAAATGATGCTATAGGTATAGACTTTTTTAATGAGTATACTTTAGATGAAGTTAAGGTTTTAGCAAAAGAGCATAATATAGAGATTGAACAACATTATGAGATGGGACATATTATTAATGCTTTCTTTGAAAAATATGTAGAAGAAAATATAATTGAACCAACATTTGTGTATGGACATCCGATTGAGATTAGTCCGCTTGCTAAAAAAAGTAGTGATCCAAGATTTACAGAGAGGTTTGAACTGTTTATATGTGGTTCTGAATATGGAAATGCATTTGGCGAATTAAATGATCCTATAGATCAAAGAGAAAGATTTGAAGCTCAAATAAAAGAAAGGGATCTTGGAAATGAAGAAGCAAATGAGATGGACGAAGATTATATAGAAGCATTAGAATTTGGAATGCCACCAGCAGGTGGAATGGGAATTGGTATTGACAGATTGGTTATGTTAATAACTGGATCTGAAAATATAAGGGAAGTAATTTTGTTCCCACATATGAAAAATAAAAAGTAGGAGGAAAAACATGAAAAACGAAAAATTATTGAAAGTATTAGGGTTATCATTATTATTTGTGATAGCATTGACTTGGTTAATTCCAGGATCCTCAATAGGAATGGAAAATATTTTGGAAAGAGGTAAAGTTGAACCTATGGGTTTAATGGAAATATTTGGGTCTTTTGAAATATTGATGGTATATTTCTTTCAAAATTCTATATTTATACTCCTAGTAGGGGCATTATATGGTGTAATGAATAAAACAGGGGCATATAAAAATTTAGTGGATAGTGTAACATCACTAGTTAAAGGAAATGAAAATATATTATTAATGATTACTACTGCGTTGTTTATACTACTACCAGGTATTACAAACTTATATTTCCCGTTATTTGTATTAATTCCGTTGTTTATAAGTTTATTACTTGGAGTTGGATATAGTAAAAAAACCTCGCTTTTAGCAACTGTAGGTGCTTTATTAATAGGTATGAGTTGTAACCTGTCAAGTGAATTGTTTAGACAGATTAGTCAGACTGAAGGGAATGTTTATTTTTGGATAAAAGTAGGATACTTAGTTGTAGCTATGGTAATTACTGTGTTGTTTGCATTAAAGACATCTAAAGTAGTTAAAAGCACAAAAAAGAAATCTGAAGAGAAAAAAGAAGAAACAATTATTGTTCCAGAAAAAAGAAATGCGGAAAATAAAATTAAAGTTAATAAGGTACCTTTATTAATTGTATTTACATTAATGTTTGCATTAATAATATTAGGTTTAGTTTCTTGGAACACATCAATCTTTATAGATTTTCATAGGAACGTTATGGAAGCTAGTATTGGTGAATTTACTATATTAGCTAACATATTTGGTCCTTTTGGAGCATTTGGTACATGGTCTTATAACGAATTATATGTGTTGTTAATTATAACTTCTATAGTAATTGGGTTAATTTATAGGTTAAATTTAAAAGAAATTGTAGAAGGTATGATAGAAGGTGGACGTAAATTCGTAAGTATAGCTATAATAATTTTATTATTGAATTTATTTATTATATTTACAATAAACTCTGGTTTCTTTGGAACTATAATAGATTGGATAGCATCATCAGGAAACACTGCTTTAATTTCATTAACTACAATAATTGGAGCACCTTTAATGATTGATCAAGTATATGCTGCTCAATATAATATGAGTATAATTATTCAAGTTATTGGAGATAGTGCAAATGTTGATTTAATTGCATTTATAACACAAATTACTTATGGAATAACTATGTTAGTTGCTCCTACAAGTGCAGCATTAGTAGCTGGATTATTATATTTAGAAGAAAATTATATTGATTGGGTTAAACATATTTGGAGATTAGCATTAATACTTTTACTAGGTGGATTTATTGCAATAACCATAGCAAGTTTGATATAGTAAAGTTAAATTATTAAAGATAGTAGGGTAATAATATGAAAAATGAAGATAAAAAAATTGACGTATCAAAAATTAACGAGATGGTTATATTAGGCAAAAATATTCTTAAAATTATTTTTGCTTTTTTGTGTATTATGGGGTTTTATATTTTAACCTTAGTAATAAAAGAGTGGAAAGTTCTTGATTTTATATTAACACTTCTTAGAATTTTATCTCCGTTATTTATAGGGGTAATAATTTCATGGGTGTTAAGACCCTTGGTAACGTTTTTGCAAAAACGTGGTATTAATAAAAAAATTGGTACAATTTTAATATATGTAATGTTTTTAGGTGTAATATATTATATATTTACGGTATTATTTCCAATATTAATAAATCAAATGGGGGATTTCACCAAAACTTTACCTTCAATTTTAGAGCAAGTAACAATATGGTTAAATGGCGTTTTAAATGTTTTTAAAGATATGGAATTTATTGATATAAATACTATAAAATATGGAGTAGTAGATTATATAACTTATATGATTAGTTCATTATCTACTGATATACCTAATATTATAATTAATTTATTATCTACTTTTGGAATAATTGCGCTAGGATTAATGATTGGTTTTTATCTTTTAATTAGTGAGGGTAATATAATCAAACCTAAATTATCAATGTTACCTTTAAAATTTAGACAAGAAACCATTGATTATTTTGATGAAGTTAATGACTTTTTATTTAATTATTTAAAAGGTGTAATGTTTATTTGTGCCGCTGTATTTTTGTTTAGTTCTTTAGGATTTTATATAATTGGTGTTGATTCTGCGTTGTTATTAGGATTAATATGTGGAGTTACTAATGTTATTCCATATGCAGGCCCATTTATAGGTGGTTCTGTTGCTGTTGTTGTAGCGTTTACTAATAGTTATTCTTTAGGTATAACGACTATTGTTTTAATAGTAATTGTTCAAACTTTAGAAAGTATGATTTTACAACCATTAGTAATGAGCAAAACAATGAAATTAAGACCTGTTACTATTTTAATTGGTCTATTAATATTTGGTTACTTTTTTGGAATAATAGGAATGATATTTGCAACCCCTACCATTGCAGTATTAAAAACTACATTTACACATTTTAATAAAAAGTATGATATATATACCAAATAAACTTCTCTAATTGAGAAGTTTTTTGTTGATTAAAAAAACTATATTTTGTTCATAACAATCATAGAATTAAACGAAAGGAGATTTCTATGTTTGGAAAATTTACTGAAGAAGCACAGAAGATATTAATAATCGCAAAAAAGGAAATGAAAGAATTAAAACATCCATATGTAGGGAGTGAACATCTTTTATTAGCAATTTTAAAAGAAGATAATTCTATAAGTAAAAAGTTAAAATCTTTTAATATAGATTAT
>SKJH01000073.1 GCA_007116005.1 Bacilli bacterium
AAATACAAGCAGAACTTACTCAAGATTTTATTCTTGCTAATGTTAGTCAAGAAGAAATATTTGAACATTTTCTAAATGTTCCTGTTGAGTATAATGCTGTATTTCGTAGTCCATTAAGAAAAGATGATAACCCTACTTGTACGTTCAAAAGAATGCCAAGTGGGGTTATTTTATATCGAGATTGGGCAGAATATAAACCCAAGAATTGTTTTCAAGTTGTTATGGAAATTTATAATTGTACTTATTATCAAGCATTACAATATATAGATATTCACTTATTACAAAATAGAACTAATTTGGTGTATATAAACAAATCATATAATTCTAAATCATATAATAAAAGTGATAAAAAACAGATTGATGTTAAATTAAATAAGACATTCCAAAAAGAAGCAGCCAACTATTTAAAACAATATCATTTAACTAATCGACAAATAAAAAAGTTTAAATTTTTTCCTGTTGATAAAGCATGGTTAAATGGTAAACTTATATATAAATACACAAAATATGACCCTGCAATAGCGTATTATTTTGGAAAAAATGAAAATGAACAACGTTGGAAAATATACTTCTTTACAAGAAAACAATATAGGTTTATGGGAAATACCAATCGAATTAATGGTTGGGTACAATTGCCTGAAACAGGTGAACATTTAGTTATTACTAAAAGTTTAAAAGACGTAGCGTGTTTAGATGTATTTAATATGCCTTCTATTGCTATGCAAAATGAAACTACAATTCCTTATGATTATATTATTGATGAATTAAAACAACGATTTACTAATATAGTAAGTCTGTATGATTTTGATAGAACAGGAGTAGTTAATGCAAATAAACTAAAACGGTTATACAACATACCTTATTTATTCTTTAAAAATGTTCCTAATGTAAAGGACTTTTCAGATTATGTAAAGTTTAATGGTATAACTAAAACTCAAGAATTAATCAATGAAATTCTTCACAAAAATATTTAATTGGTTTGATACTAAACAACTTAAAAATGATTTAGAAATACATCAAAACATTTTAAAAATCCAACAAGCCAGATTAGTTTCTCTCAAAGAGACGAAGGTTGATAAACGAACAAGACAAGGAAAAGCTTTAAAATACGAAATAAAAGATGTAGAATTGCTTATATCACAACTAACAGATAAAGTAAAAACGATAGAAAATGAGCTAAATGCTATTAAGAACAATTGAAATTCCTAAATTTATTATAAATGTTCAATTAAGCAAAAAACGTAGAACTGTTTACTATAAAGCTAAAGATAATCTTCCTAAAAAATACAAAAAATGTAAAATTAAAAAAGGTTATTATGTAGATGAAAATGGTGAAAGATTAATTAAAAACCCAAGAGTTGCAGGAAAACCTAAAGTATTAAAATTAGCAGGAAATGATTTTTATACAGGTTATCAGCACCCTTCTGTTAGAGCTAAAGTTGTTAGAGAATTAAAGGCATTTTATAGACCTTTTATACAAGAAAATATACGACAATTTGGTGCAATTGAAACATTTCCTTTAAATGTAGAATGGGATGTTTATACAGACGTAAGCAACCCTAATTGGGATGCAAGTAATTTAGGTTTTTATTATAAGTATTTTGAAGATTGCTTATTTGAATCAAAAAATTATGATGGTTCACCTATTTTATATAAACGAGAACCAGTTAAACAATTAATACCTGATGACAACATTGTATTTATTACGTTCCCCCCTGGACCAAAAATAATACCTGTTGATAATTGGGAAGATAGAAAATTTGTATTTAGATTTTATTATGATGACAGAGAAGAACTTAAACGAACCCCGTGGACAAACTGAATTTTTGAACATGTTTGAAGTACAAACAGATGTTCCAACATATAGAGCGCATCCTGCAATAGCGAATTCAGATTTAAAATATGTTCACAATCCATCTTTATTTAAGGCTAATAAAGAAGGACTATTAGTAAAAGAAGATAAAGCCTTTCAAATAATAGGTAGAGCTTTTGAAGATTATTTAAACATTGGTATAAAACATAGTAATGAAGATTTTTATAGTAAATATTTTGTTTTATCTAATACTATACAAAAACCAGGAAGTCCTAATCAAACCTTGTTTTGTGAACAGCTTGCTAATATGGAATTATTTGATGAACAGGACATAATTGAAGCTTATGCTGCATATTATAGCAAACCTGACCCTAAAAAAGCAGTTGAATTATATAATTCATTAAATGACTATATTGTATATTTAGTTGAAAAGAAAAAAAGAGTAGTATTAGAAGAATCTGTTTTAGCTTCTATTAAACAAATGTATGAAAATACTATTTCTATGAACCTTTATAACGAAATGTTTAAAGAAAAAGGTATAGAAATATTTGCTTCAAAACAATTAGGTATAGATTCACCAATTACTATTTATGGTATTCAATGGAAAGGTGAATTAGATTATCTAATATTTGACCATATTAATAGTGAGATTTATATAGTTGATGTTAAAACAACTTATAGAGATTTAGCTTTCTTTGGTTGGGAAATTAAAAAATGGAAATATTATAGACAATTAGCACATTATAGAAACTTAGTAAAAGAATTTATTAAAGGTACTAAGTATGAAAAATGGTTTATATATACTCGTATTTTAGTTGCTCAAACAAGTGGTAAATATGAAACAGCTGTAATTCCTATTCCTGATAGTATATTAGAAGAAGGCGAAAGAGAATTAGAACAAGCAGCAAGAACAATTAAATATTATCAAGATACTAATTTTCAATGTAGACTTAATCAAAAGCCTGATGGTTTACTATATATAGATTGGGATAAAATTCAAATTATAAATGAGCCTGAAGAAACAGCTGGGTGATTGGTATCCACTTTTAGAACCTGAATTATCTAAACCTTATATGAAACAACTATCCTTGCAGTTGAAAGATATTCGTTCTAAAA
>SKJH01000023.1 GCA_007116005.1 Bacilli bacterium
AGAGCTTTCAAACAGAGCTTTCAAACAGAGCTTTCAAACAGAGCTTTCAAACAGAGCTTTCAAACAGAGCTTTCAAACAGAGCTTTCAAACAGAGCTTTCAAACAACGATTTCAAACATGTTAAGGTTTTGTTTTTTTGTTTTTTTGTTTTTGTTATAAAATTCTTTTTTTGCTTGTTTTTCTAATTCTTTTTCTAAAAATTCTTTTTCTAAATTTGCCATGAACTCTAGATCTTGTTGTGTTGGTATATCGAACATTGAATTATTATTTTTTATTTTTCCCAAGTATTTTTTTTCAAAATTTTTAAAATTTTCAAAATTTTTAAAATTTTCAAATTTTGAAGTATCTGAATTAATGTTGTTAATATTGCTATTTAGGTTATTATTAAGCATAGAGTTCATAGAGTTCTCCATAAGAACTCGTATTATTTTAGATGAGATATCTAAAAATAAATTTTGGTCTATATTATGAGATATAATTTCTGATATGTATTTGATATCGAAATGAGACAATTTTCTTTTATTATAATTTGATATATCCAGTAACATCTGGTAATTCTTTTGGATAAAATGATTAGCAATTGTAGAAAATGAAAGAAAAGTTATAAAGAGCATTAACTGAGAATCAAGAACTTGATTTTTTTGAAATAGGTAGCATATAATTTTTGCTAGGATGGATTGGTCTACATAGCATGATACTTTTTCATTATTTAATTTATAGAGAAAAAGATTTTGGGCGAAATAGCACATATCTTTTTGAATCAAAATACCATGTATATTTTTCAGGTTGTTTTGTGCTGATTGGTTAAGGGGTATATTGAGTTGTAACTCTGAAAGGTCGTCAAGACACTTTATTTCGTTATTTGCTCTTATTTTTAGGTTTGTTATAATTTCATATAATTCTTTATTGACTTTTGAATTTAGAGTGTCGTTATATTGTCCGAATTGATTTTGTTGATATTCTTTGTCAAAAAAAATAAATAAATTACTGTTATACTGCTTGCTATTATTTTGCCACGTGATATATTTATAGATTTGCATTTTCAAATCATTAGTTTTTATTTTATCTGAGAAATAGTTAAATGTTTTGCTATGTGTTCCTATTATAAAATTTAAGATTACATCTAGGTCCATAAACAAGCTGTCTTGAATTTGCCATTGAAATTTAGCATTGGTGACGACATAAGGGCGGAATTCTTGTCCTAACAACAAGAATAGATTTCTAAAAGATTTACAAGAATTATTTTTCTCATAATTGGGTGTAATAGTAATATTTTTAGGTATAATATCATATTTATTGGTTTTCATATTTTTTATTGGTTTTCGTGGTTTTTATTGGTTTTCGTTATAAAAATCTAGATTGATCATTTTCAATGGTTCATTATGCAAGTTTATATATTCTTTATTACCTTTTTTTTCTTTCTGATTGTTACTTTTATCGTTTTGAATATTATGGATGTTATGAATTGTAAAATCAAGGAAATTTAAAATAGATTTTTTAAAATTATGAATAAGAGGGTTTGAATCATCTAATACATCGATCTGCCTTTCGATACGTATACGCAATGATTCTTCTTTTTTGTCGTCTTTGTCGTCTTTGTCGTCTTTGTCGTCTTTGTCGTCTTTGTCGTCTTTGTCGTCTTTGTTATTGTCTGTGTCCTGAAAAAGATATTGGTCAATTAACCAGAAATCGATTGTTCCATTCTCTTCTAATTCTTCTACCATATCTATGTAGTCGTAATATTCTAGAATTTGCCTCCATGTTGTTATGGAACTTAAATATGTATTATATAGATTATCATTTTTATATTTCATTTTTTCTGTAAATATTTTCTGATGATCTTTTAAGAAATCTATTGTCATTTTAAAAAGTATATTCATTGAGGAATCAATTTCGACCTTATTGTTTTCGATGTAAAAGTTAATTGGTTTGTTATTATCATTTAGTGCTAAAATGATTGGTTTTTTATATTCAAAAATAAAATTAAGAAGTTTATAAACAAAGCAATTGAAATTTATATGGTAGAAAAAAGCTGATATTGGGTTATATACGAATGAGTATAATTTATTAGATAAATTTGAGGACATATTTTTACTGCTGTTATATATCTTGACATCATCCAGTTTAAAAATATGATTCATTCCAAATTGATTATGTTTATATTTAGATTGTAATAGAGAAAGTAAATCTTTTGCATCTAAATATGGTATTAATACACTAGTGGAAAAATTTTGTTGATTATTATGATTATCATAATTTGGAGTTTTGGATGTATATTTTACTTTTACGATTTCGATTGGGATATAATCTATTGGATCGCTATTTTCTAAATCTTCGATATTATTTGCGTTTGGTGCGTTTGGTGCGTTTGGTGCGTTTGGTGCGTTTGGTGCGTTTGGTGCATCTTTATGATTTGCTGGTATTTTATTTTCATTATCTTTATGTTTTTTGTGTTCAATGTAGACGTATTTTTGTTTTTCTGCTATATCATCCATTTCCTCATTAGAATACAAAGGATAAAGATTTTTCATATAAATATTATTGATTGTGTCTCTGAGTTCAAGTTGTAAAGATAGGGGGGATAATTCTAAAAGAGTGTGAAAGTAAGCTACACTGATATATGGGTTTGAACTTACAAAAATTAAATTAGCCTTTGACATTAAATCTTCGTATTCTTTTTTAGGTGAAATCTTTAATTTATCTATGGTTTTATTATAAACGACATCCATTTCGATTATTTTTTGTATAAAGTCGTCATACATGTTGTTTTTGATTTCAAACTTAATAATTTCCTTATCCACATGTTCCATTATTTTTCTTGGAGGATGTAGTTTATTCAATATACATACGATTAATTTCATATCAACAAGGTAGTTATTATTTTCTTCAATGACACAAAAATTTTTAC
>SKJH01000083.1 GCA_007116005.1 Bacilli bacterium
AGTATTTTTTATTGATTCTGATAACATACCAAGCATTTTTTCTCTACAACCTTCGTCTGAGTTATTCCATAATACTTCAAAAAAAACACCTAATCCGGGTAATGTTAATTCATCTTGTCCTTTTATTGATTCTGTAATTGATTCTTCAATTTCTTTTACATTACCATCTTTAAAATTATTAATGATATAACTTCTTATATCAACATTCATTTAATCACCCTTTCATTATATTTTGAGAGTTTATACAAAAAATTATTCTATAAATATATATTTCATGATATAATCATAATATATATATAGAGGAGGAATTTTTATGCCATGGTTATGGATAACACTTGGGATACTTGTAATTATTATTTTTTATGTTGCAGGAACATATAATAAACTTATAACTTTAAGGAACAGAATAAAAGATCAATGGGCACAAATTGAGGTTCAATTAAAAAGAAGATTTGATTTGGTACCTAATTTAGTAGAGACTGTTAAAGGTTATGCTAAACATGAAAAAGGTACTTTTGAGGATGTAATTGCTGCAAGGAATAAGTTTGCTAGTGCTACTACACCTGAAGCTGAAATGGAAGCTTCTGGAGAACTTACTAAAGTACTAGGAAGAATAATGATGTTAACAGAAGCATATCCTGATTTAAAAGCAGATAAGAATTTTTTAAAGCTTCAAGAAGATTTGAAATAAATAGAAGAGAAAATCGCGTATGCTAGACAATTTTATAATGATCGTGTGTTAAGTTATATGAATAAAATTCAAATGTTTCCTTCAAATATAATTGCGTCTATGTTTGGATTTAAAGAAATGAAATTCTTTGAAGCTAACGAAGAGGCTAAAGAAGCGCCAAAAGTATCATTTGATAAATAAAAAACTTACTTATGTAAGTTTTTTTACTAAAGGAGGAATTATGAAAAAAATTATAATATTGTTTTTGTTCTTATTTTCACCATTAATTGTTAATGCTAATGCCAATATGTATAAAGATGCATATATAAAAGATAATGGTGATTTGCATGTTAAACAAGCTATTGTTTTATATGGGAATTATAATGGGGCTGAAATAGACGTTTTATCTAAATATTTTGGTGAATACGCTATTTATAGTGCGGATTCTTTTGAATTAATAAGAGTTTGTGAAACAGGGACAACAGGCTTTAGTATACTGGAAACACCTTCTAATTGTTTTGAAAGAGTAAATAATGCAAGGGTAGGTGATTCTCGTGTATATGAATATTTTGATAAAGGTCAAAGTGTAGGGCTTAGGATGTATAATCCAAGTACACTTGGAAACAAAGGTTTCTATTTTGAATATATCTTAAAAAATGTTGTTGTAAAACACAACGATATAGCAGAATTAAGACTTAATGTTTTGGATACGGATTTTAGAGAATTCTTAAATAATTTTGAAGTGAGAGTTCATATTCCTGATGTTGATGAAAATTTAAGAATTTGGGGACATGGTCCACTATATGGTGAATCAAAAATAGAAAATAATAAAACGGGGATATTTACTATAACTGATTTACCACAGGGGACAAAAGTTGATATTAGAATGTCTTTTAATAAAGAGTTAATACCTAATAGTGCTAAGTTAAGTAATATAGATAATTTTGATAACATAATAAAAGAAGAAACAGAGTTAGCAGATCGTGCTAATGAACAAAGAGAAGAGTATATTAGAGAAAAAGAAGAAAGAAATAAAAGAAGGGAGCTTATATTATTTATTACATTTATATGCTCTGGAATATGGTTCTTTGGTTTAATAATTTATTGGATATATATATATAAGAAATATGATAAAGAGCATGAAAGTGATTTTGACGAAAAATATTATAGGGATTTCCCTAATGAGTATTCACCTGAAACTGTTCAATATTTAATGAAAAAAGACATTGATACTGTAGGTTTATCATCATCACTATTAAATATTATAAGAAAAAAAGGTTTAACAATAGAAGAAACAACTATAAAAACTGGTATTATAAGAAAAAAAGAGGAAAAAGATTATATTTTAAAACTTAATAAAGAAACAAAAGAAGAATTAACGAAAGAAGAAGAAAAGTTAAGAAAATGGTTTTTGAATGATTTTGGTGATGGTGAACAATTTAAATTGTCTTCTATAACATCTAAAATAAAAAATGAGTCTTCTGCTAGAAAATTCATGAGAAATTATAATGAATGGTTAGATGATGTGAAATCTATAGCGGTTAATGAGGATTTATATGAAGATAATTCATCTAAAAAAGTACTTCCGGTATTATATTCTTTTATACCAATAATATTTATTATATTAGGAAATTTTATTGCTATATTATTATTAATTCCAGCGTTTATTTTCATTGTTTATATAATAATGTTTAAAAGAAGAACAAAAAAAGGTAATGAGTATTTTAGTAAATGGAATGCTTTAAAGAATTTTTTAGATGATTTTGGTAATTTTAGTGATAGAGAATTACCTGAAATACATTTATGGGAAAAATATTTAGTGTACGCTAATGTGTTTGGTCTTGCAGATAAATTACAAAAACAAATGGATATAAAAATTAAGAATATAAATGATGTAAACACTAATTTTAATACTAGTGTATTTGGATATTTATATTTACATTATGCCTTAAATCAAAGTCTTAATAGGTCTGTGAATAATGCTGTTACTAAAGCAAACAATGAAATATCAAGGGCTGCTTCATCTAGTAGGTCTTCTGGTGGAGGATTTGGTGGTGGTTTCTCTGGTGGAGGAGGATTTGGTGGAGGAGGAGGTCTTTCCGGTGGTAGATTTTAAAGGCTCTTTGTTAAATAGTGTTGGTGATACCAAAACTAATGATAAATGAAATATAATTTTAGTAGATCAAAGTGAAAAAATTTGGTCTATTTTTTTATCTTAATAATTTGGACAGGTTATAATAAATAGGACAACTTTTTAATAGGCAGTAATTATGGTAAAATAAAAATAATTATTGGAGGGAAAAAGATGTCTATATGATAATGCTGGCATATAAAACAATAAAGACAAAATTTGCTTTTAATCGAATATTCAGCAGTTTAGAAGAGTTAGAATTGTTTGATTATGTTAATTAGTATAATAATGTTAAAATTCATGGTTCGTTGTGCTCCTTAAAGCCAATCAATTTTAAAGAGTGTCTTTTATAAAACTGTCTGAAAAAGTGTTGGCAATCCAATTTGTAGACAATTTTGATTAAATAAATGTTTTTTTCTTTAATATTTAACTATGTATTATTTTTTTTTGTCGTTTTATTTACATAGTATGAACATCTTTTTTTTTAGTAATCCAATATAATATGTTATATTTGAAACAGTTTATTATAAATTAGATTTAGATGAGGAGTAAAAAGAATGAAAAAAATAAGATATTTAATTTTAGTAGTATTAGTGGGATTTTTAACGGGGTGTATGGATGCATCGTTTGATATTAATCTAAATAATGATGGTAGTGGTCATGTAATGTTTCAAATGGCTTTAGATGAAGAATTTTTTGATGACGAAGATTTAATTGAATTTGGAGACTTTCATGACTTACCGGATAACTATGAGGTAGAAACTATAAACTATGAAAAAGATGGAAGTAATTATTTTGGAATTAAAGTTAGAGTTAGTTTTGATTCTTTAGAAGAATTTAATGAGATTATGCATGAATTATCTTCTGATGATAAAATTAATGTTGATGATGGTGGTGTAGTTCCTACAATTACCGCTACAAAAGATGGGGATATTGTGACTATTGATTTACCTGCTGATAATGATTCAAATGAAGAGTTTGATATGTTTGCACCATATATCAATTATAATACATCTATTAAAGTAGAAGGTGAAGTAATATCACAAAATGCCAGTAATTATGATGAAGAAACAAAAACAGCAACTTGGAATTTTGAAGATATGGCTAAAAGTGGCATTAACTTAGTATATAATACGAAACCAGGTTTTAATTTTAACGATATTTTAGATACAAATTCTAAAGAGTTTAAATTAACAACTTTAGGATTGTTATGGGGTGGAATAATAGTATTATTAATGCTTGTTATAAAAAAAGTAAGTTTAAGTAAATAATATAATTATGCATAAGAGAATGCAAATATTTGTATTCTTTTTTTTTATTAATAGTTATTAGTTAATTAATATGTTAAAATATTAATATAAAAACAATATGAAGAGGTGCATTATGGATTTAACAAAATTAAATGAAAAACAGAGGGAAGCGGTTTTATATACAGACGGACCTCTTTTAATTTTAGCAGGACCAGGTTCTGGAAAGACTAGAGTTTTAACATGGAAAATAGCGTATTTAATAAAAAAAGGATATGCATTACCAACAGAAGTTTTAGCAATCACATTTACTAATAAAGCTGCTAAGGAAATGAAAGAAAGAATATATTCTTTAATTGGGAATGATATGTATAGTATTCAAATATCAACATTTCATTCTTTTGGCCTTAGGATACTAAAAGAAAATCATGAACTAGTGGACTTGGAATCTACTTTTACAATATTAGATGAGTCTGATAGTATATCTGTAATAAAAAAAATATTAAAGGATATGAATTTAGATGAGAAACATTATAATCCCAAAAATATAAAATACAAAATAAGTAGTGCGAAAAATGAATTAATGGATTATAAAGAATACAGTAAGTATGCAAATAATGAAATAGAAGAAAAAATTGTAAATATTTATAAAAAATATCAAGAAAGACTTATTAAAACTAATTCTGTTGATTTTGATGATTTATTAATGAAACCAATTGTTTTGTTTAAGAAACATCCAGAAGTTTTAAAAAAATATCAAGAACAATTTAAATATGTACTTATTGATGAATATCAAGATACCAATGAGGCTCAATACTTATTATCAAAAATGATAAGTGACAACTATAGAAACCTTTGTGTTGTTGGTGATGACTGTCAAAATGTATACTCGTGGAGAGGTGCAAACTATAAGAATATTTTAAATTTTGAAAAAGACTATCCGAAAGCAAATACAATTTTGTTAGAACAAAATTATCGTTCTACCAAGATAATAATAAATGCTGCTAATGATGTAATAACAAACAATAAACAAAGAAAAGAAAAAAACTTGTGGACCGAAAATGAAGAAGGTACCAAAATTAAATATTTAAGAAGCTATGATGAGAAAGATGAATGTAATAATGTAATAAGTGAAATAAGAAGATTGAATAAAGATGGTATTTCATATAATGAAATTGCAGTTTTGTATAGAACAAATGCTCAATCTCAAATAGTTGAAAAAATATTTTTAGAATCAGGTATACCATATAAAATTGTAGGATCTTATACATATTATAATAGAAAAGAAATAAAAGATTTAGTTGCATATTTAAAACTTATTTATAACACTAAAGATGACGTTAGTTTATTAAGATCTATTAATAGTCCAAAAAGAGGAATAGGAAATAAAACAATAGAAAACTTAACTAAAAAATCAATGGAAGAAAATAAAAGTTTATTTGATTCTATTGACAGTGGTAAGGAGTTATCTTTTAAAAATTTAATACTTGAAATAAAAGAAATGTCAGAAAACTGTTCTTTAACAGAATTAGTAGAAATAATATTAGATAAAACAGGAATAAGAGCTGAATATGAGAGTATTGATACTGCAGAAAGTGATGCGAAACTCGATAACTTAGAAGAGTTTAAATCTATTACTAGAGGTTTTGAGGAAACTAATGGAGTTGTATCTCTTGAAGATTTTTTAATGGAAATTTCACTTGTTAGTGATGTTAATGAAAATAAAGAAGATGGAAAAAGAGTAACTTTAATGACTACTCATTCTGCAAAGGGATTAGAGTTTGATGCTGTATTTATCATAGGATTAGAAGAAGGAATACTCCCTCATAATAATTCGTTATTTGATGATAATGAATTAGAAGAAGAAAGAAGACTGTTTTATGTTGCAATAACTAGAGCTAAAAAGTTCTTATATTTGTTAAATGCACGTAGTAGAATGCTTTTTGGTAATACAAGCGTTAATATGCCTAGTAGATTTATTGAAGAAATTGATGCTACTAATATTGAAGGGAATGCAAAAAAAGAAGAGAAAAAAATAAAAATAGAAGATAAGTTTAATGATTTAGATACTGAATTTAATGCGGGAGATCATGTGCATCATGATTCTTTCGGTAATGGTGTAGTTTTATCTTGTGATAAATCAATTGTCACAATAGCATTTCCACATGGAATTGGTATAAAAAAATTAATGAAGAACCATAAATCTATAAAAAAATTGTAAAGTATGATATACTTTTAGTATATTTAGGAGGAATTTAGTATGTCTGTATCTGATTTAAAAGAATTATCCCAAAAACAATTGAGTGGAAAATGGAAAACTACTGTAACAGTAATATTTATATACTTATTAATATATTTGGTAATATCTAAAATATTTGAAATTCTACCAGCTTATGTGTTCTTCTTACAATCTATTATCTTGGTGTTTTTCAGTATTGGTATTATAACTTTTTTATTCAACATTATAAGAAAAAACAGAAAAGAAAAAATCAGCGATCTATTTAGTCAAACAAGTATTTACCCCAAAGCCATTATTCTATATTTAGCACAAAATTCTGGTTTTATATTAACATATAATATGTTTTATTTATTAGAACCACATATTAATAATGATAAATTAATAATTATATATTCAATATTATTTTTTATACTTTTTATAATATCGTTAATAATAAGTATAATATTTGCATTTTCTACTATTATTTTAGTAAATAATCCTTCTACTAGTGCAATTGATGCATTAAAACAAAGTAAAAAGCTAATGGTAGGAAATAAATTAAAATATATGTATATATTTGTAACATTTATAGGGTGGTTTTTATTTGCTATATTAACATTTGGTGTCGGGTTATTATTTGTGTTGCCTTATTTACAATTAACTGTAATAAATTTTTATAAAGATTTAAAAGAAAACAAGGTACAACAATCATGAAAAAGGTAAGAAAATTAATTATACCCGTAGCGGGTTTTGGTACTAGATTTTTACCTATTACTAAAACAGTACCTAAAGAAATGTTACCTATTGTTGATAAACCTACTATACAGTATATCGTAGAAGAAGCAAGGGCATCTGGTATAGAGGAAATAATTTTTATAGTAAATCAATATAGAAAAACTTTAGAAGATTATTTTGATAACTTTTATGAATTAGAGTCTAGATTAGAAAAAAACAAAAAAACAAAAGAACTTAATATTTTAAATGACATTAAATCAGATATGAAATTTTATTTTATTAGACAAGGTAATCCAAAGGGAACAGGACATGCAATAAATCTTGCAAGGAGTATGATTGGTGATGAACCTTTTGCGGTTGCTTTTGGAGATGATTTAGTTTATTCAAAAACTAAACCTGCATTAAAACAACTAATAGAAATATATGAAAAATATGATTGTAATGTAATAGGTGGGGAAGAAGTAGAAATAAATGATGTTAGTAAATATGGAATAGTAAAATTTAGTGATGAGTCTACTGGTAAAATAGAAACTATTATTGAAAAACCCAATATAGAAGAAGCGCCTTCAAGATTTGCAGGACTTGGTAGGTATATTATAAAACCTGAAGTATTCGATATATTAGATAACATTAAGCCTGCTTCTAATGGTGAGATATATCTTCCTGTAGCACTTAATGAACTGATGAAAACTCAAGATTTTTATGCTTGTAAATATGAGGGTAAATATTTAGATGTTGGATCAAAGGAGGGATATATAAAAACAAATATTATATATGCATTAGATAGATCAGATTTAAAAGATGATATTTTAAAATTTTTAGATGAAGTTATAGGGGAATAAAATTAATGAAAAACAAAAAATTATTATATTGTATTAATAAGGATTTAACAATTGTTCCAATGGAAGCTGATTATGAAATTAATTTACAATTAGAAACTCTATATTGTAAAGATATTGCAACTGAAGAAGAAATGTCTATAGAGCGTTTTATTAACCCATTAAAAGAAAATGAAAAGCCAGAAAACGTATTATTTTATGACAATGAAAATAAACCACCATTTTCTGAAGTTAGAAATTATTATGTGAAGTTAAAGTATTTGCGATATACTGAAGAACAAATTAATCAAATTATTTCTGATTATTATAATTTTCTTTGTGATAGATATAGTGACCAAAAATCAAAACGAAAACTTAAATAATATATTTTTAAATTATAGGGAGATAAAATTAATAGGAAAAGAAAAATTGTTATATTGTAGTAATAGAACTGTAATGCTTATTCGGTTGTGTGCTGATTATGAAATTAATTTACAACTAGAAACTTTGTGTTGTAAAGATGTTTCAACCAGAAAGGAAATATCTATAAAGCATTTCATTAATCCATTAAAAGAAAATGAAACACCAGAAAACGTATTATTTTAAATCATTGTAAAGCTTATAATAATATTGATCAAATAGAAAATAAAAAAAAAACATTAGATATACATAATATAATGTTTTTTTTTGTTATAATATATATAGGTGATAATATGAATATAGAGAAAAGAATAGATGAATTAATTACTATAATAAATAACGCTAATTATGAGTATTATAATTTAGATTCTCCTTCAATTACAGATCAAGAATATGATAGATATATGCAGGAATTAATTAAATTAGAGAATGATTATTTAGAATATAAAAGGGATGATTCTCCCACATCAAGAGTAGGTGGAAAGGTATTAGAAAATTTTGTTAAAGTTACACATAAAATACCAATGCTTAGTCTTGGAAATGTTTTTAATGAATTTGAAATCAGAGCATTTGATGAGAAAATAAAAAAAGAGGGAATAAATCCTAAATATGTATGTGAATTAAAAATAGATGGTTTGGCGGTATCTTTAACCTATGAAAAAGGTATTTTAGTAAGAGGTGCAACTAGAGGTGATGGAGTAATAGGTGAAGATATTACTGAAAATGTTAAAACAATAAAAACTGTACCTTTAAAACTTGATGAAGAGGTTGATATAGAGGTTCGTGGTGAAATATACATGAGCAAAAATGTTTTTGAATTTTTAAATAAAGATAAAGCTGAAAAAGGATTAGAAATGTTTAAAAACCCACGTAATGCAGCAGCAGGAAGTGTAAGACAGCTTGATTCAAAAATTGCAGCTTCTAGAAAACTAGATTGTTTTATTTATCACTTACCAAATCCAAAAGATTTTAATATAACTACTCATTATGAGTCTCTTGAATACTTAAAAAGATTAGGTTTAAATGTTAATGATAACAATAAATATATTAACAATGTAGAAGAACTTATAGAAATTATTAATTATCATACAGAAAACAGACATAAATTACCTTATGAAATAGATGGAATTGTTATAAAACTTGATAACATAGATGATCAACAAAAATTAGGGTTTACATCTAGATACCCAAAATGGGCTACAGCATATAAATTTCCGGCAGAAGAGATTACGACAAGATTAAAAGATATAATATTTACAGTTGGAAGAACTGGCCAAATAACTCCAAATGCAGTTTTAGAACCTGTATTAATACAAGGTTCAACTGTTAGTAGAGCAACTTTACATAATGAAAAAAACATATTAGATAAAGATATACGAATAGGGGATATAGTTGTTATAAGAAAAGCCGGAGATGTAATTCCTGAGGTTGTTTCTGTTAAAAAAGAACGTAGAGATGGAAGAGAAAAAGAATTTAAAATGATAAAAGATTGTCCTATTTGTAATGAGGATTTAATAAAAAAAGAAGAAGAAGCTGATTATTTTTGTAAGAATGAAATGTGTGACGCTAAAAAAATAGAAGGATTAATACATTTTGTATCAAGAGAGGCTATGAATATAGATGGACTCGGTGAAAAAATAATAGAACATTTTTATAATATGGGTTATATAACAAAAATAAGTGATATATATATATTGCATAATTACAAAGATGAATTAATGAAAATAGCAGGTTTTGGATATAAAAGTATAAATAATTTGTTAGATAGTATTGAAAAGAGTAAACACAATTCCCTTGAAAAATTATTGTTTGGATTTGGAATACGACAAGTTGGGAATAGGATGGCTAAGACACTTTCTAAAAAGTATATTAATATTGATAATTTAATTAATGCATCAAAAGAAGAGTTAAATAGTATTCATGATGTAGGAGATGTTGTAAGTAGTAATATAGTTAATTATTTTAATAATAATGATAATATTAATGAAATTAATAATCTTAGAACACTTGGTATAAACATGGAATATAAAGGAGAAATAAATTCAACTAAAACAAATAATAATATTAATAACAAAACGTTTGTTATAACAGGAACATTATCAATACCTAGAGAAGAAATAAAAGAATTAATAGAATCATTAGGTGGAAAAGTAACTACTTCAGTAACTAAAAAAACAGACGCACTTATTGTTGGTATCAATCCTGGGGCAAAATATGAAAAAGCAAAAGCTTTAAATATTAATATTTGGGGTGAGGAAGAGTTAAAGTTAAATATTAAATAAAAATTTTTTTACATTAATTTATCAATATTATATGTTTGTTGTTGGATATCATACAAAAATATAAATGGTTATAGAAGGAAAAACAATTCATATATGGTTGAATTTAATACCTGACAATACTTCTTTATATATTATATATTCCACTTGATAATCAAAAAATTAATAAAGAAGTAGAAAAATCATTTTTGAAAAAATATGTCAATAACTTTTGAAAATGTCTCGAAATTTTATAAACATTAACGGGAAATTTAACTAAGCATATACATGTGTTGTATGTGCTTTTTTTAATTGCTTTTTAAAGTATTCAACTTTCCA
>SKJH01000079.1 GCA_007116005.1 Bacilli bacterium
GTTGGTGTTGGTGTTGGAGTTGGTGTTGGTGTTGGAGTTGGAGTTGGAGTTGGAGTTGGTGTTGGAGTTGGAGTTGGAGTTGGTGTTGGTGTTGGTGTTGGTGTTGGAGTTGGTGTTGGAGTTGGAGTTGGAGTTGGTGTTGGTGTTGGAGTTGGTGTTGGAGTTGGAGTTGGAGTTGGTGTTGGTGTTGGAGTTGGTGTTGGAGTTGGTGTTGGTGTTGGTGTTGGAGTTCTTGTTTTAATTCTTCTACCAGGAGTCGATGAATCAATTATAGTAGTTGTTATTTTTCCATCTTTAACTATTACACCAGGAACAGGCGTGATGTCTCTTCCTGTTTGTCTTTTAAATCCTCTTCTTATTCCTCCTTCAATTATATCACCAGGTTTTTCAAGTATATCAGCAAAATTAACAATTCCTCTTGATGTTTTTTCTAATATAAATCCTCCTGTTTGTTTTCCTTTTGATTGAACAGGTTTTCCTATTGCTCTTGTTATCACTCCTCCGGCAGCAGCTCCTCCAAGTAATGATGAACCAACTCCTCCAATTGTCCCCGCTGCTAATAGTTCTAATCTGTTTTGTTCTCCTTCTCTAGCCATTTGAGTTGAAGTCTCTAAAGCAACACCCTCAGCAAATCCTGCTCTAAATAAACCTTTACCAGTTTCAGTAACTGCTTGTCTTGTTGATGTTAAACCTTTTCCGAATCTCTCGCTAACTGCTTTTGCCCCAATAAATCCAGTTGAACCAACAACAGCCAATGATTGACCCATTTCAGCACCTTGTGAAACTCTCCTTTCTTGATTAATTAATTGTCTAACTAAAGGTTTATCTTCTTCTTTGATTCCAATTTGATTCATATAATTTTCAACTGCTTGGTCACCTACTTTTTCACCACCAAATACTGAACCTAAATAAGGAATTGCTGCTGTATATGCTCCTGCAATTATACTCCTATCAGCAGCAAAATTTAATTCAGCTTGTGCTCTTTGTTTATAACCTTCTCTTACATTTAAATTTGGATATTTATTTCTTATTTGTTCTAATTGATTAGTATCTACAAATATTTCTCTACCACCAATTAAAGCAACACCACCTGCTGCTGTTGTTGCTGAAACCACATCTCCTGTTGTTTCAATAAATTTACCAGTACTTTTTAATCCCTTAACACCTTTAACTGCTCCACCTAATTTACCTAATGTAAAAAAACTCAAAGCAGTTGAACCATACTCACCAAAAGTTTGAGAGGATTCTCTTCTTAATCCAGTAAATTGACCTATCTTTTCAATTGAATCCCTACTAGCTCCACCACCAAATAAAGGAGAACCAATTGAACCAACTAAAGCACCACTTGCTCTTTTTGATGAATCAATAAATCCTGTTTCTCTCCCTCTTATTAATTCACCACCTTTAAAACCTTCTTTTAATCCTGCCATAAATGGTCCAGGAATTTTAGGCTCAGATTTTGGAATTTTCAAATCTGTTGGAGCAATTGAATAATTTAAAGGTGCTGGTGAATATAATATTTTTTGTGGTCCTTGAATTTTTCTATTATTTGCTAAATTTGTTTGAATTCCTTTAACTTGGAAAAATGGTTCATTTCTTCCAGGACTTCTTTTATCAAGATATTCATTAAAATTTTTCTTCATTGTTTCACTTTTTAAAAAATCCTGTCTTTGATTCATTAATTCAGTTCCACTTAAACCAGTATAATCACTTATATTTTTTAATTCGCTTGCTGTTAATTCTCTATTTTTATCAAATAATATTTTTGATTTATCATCTAATTTACTTTCTCTAACAACTGTTAAATCTATATCCTTAACAGCATCTTTTCCTAATGTAATTGTTTTTCCATCAACTGTTACTGTTCCTTTTTCATAATTAATACCTGTAACATTTCCAGCACCTGCTTTTAATTGATTAGTTATATCTTGTATAGCTTTATCTCTTTCTTGTCTTGCTTTTAATTCAGCTCTTTCTTGTCTTGCTAAATCTTGAGCATATCTTCTTACATCATTATAATCAAGTAATTCTCCTTGTTTTAATCTTTTTAATCCTTCATTTAATCCTTTAATATAAGTTCTATCTTCTTCAATTCTATCATATTGTCTATCTATATAAGAATCATTAGGTCTATCTCTATCTCTTTCTCTTCTTATTCTATCTCTATCTCTTTCTATATTTTTATTTGTTCTTTCAATTTCTTTTTCAATTTGAGAAATTCTTTGATTTTTTACTTGTTTAATAGAATCAGGTGTTGTTTTTAAATATTGTTTTTGTTCGTTATCAAGAGAATTATAAAATTCAATAGCTTCTTTTTCGGTAGCAAAATTTTTTAATGTTTTAAATTCTTGGTCAAGTTCTTTTCCTTTTTTTGAATAAAATTCTCTTTTTTTTATTTCCTCAAACCTTTCTTCTCTTTTTCTTTGTAATCCTAAATCAGATTGTCCTCCAACACCTTCTGAAATTTCTCTTCCTCTCCTACCTAATGCTACCATATATAAATATAATATAATTTAATTCTTTATATATATATTTATTTTAGAAATCAAAAATAACCTTTTCTCTACTTCTTTAAAAAATTATATCAAAATAAATAAAGAAAATATTTAATTAAAAATAAAAATTTATCTCTTAATTTATATATTATTTTCTTGTTTTCTTTAAAATATTAGGAGAAAATAATAAAATAATAGGTAGTTTTATATTTATTTATTTTAGAAATCAAAAATATCTTTTCTCTCTACTTCTTTAAAAACATAATTTTCATTTTCTTTATGAATATAAGGGTTCATATTTATCCTTGTAATTAATTCATTATATTTTTTATCTAATCTTTTTATATCATATTCATCTTGGTCTAAAATATGTTTTTGATTTACTAAATCTCTTTCCATTAAATTTTGAGATAATTCATCCATTAGTAAATCATAATCAGCTTTAAACCCAAGTAACATTTTATCCATTTTTCATATAATCTGCTATAATAGTAAATTGTTTATTATTTTGTTCAATTAATTGAAAATAATCATCTGCTTCTTTAATTGAATCAAATTCTACAAGAGATATTCTTTCTGTAAAAGATTTTAATCCTTCTTCTAAATAAGTAATATCTGATTTTAATTTAATTAAAAACCAGACATCTTTTTTAACAGGAGTAACTTTTAAATTACTTTGCATTTTCAACAATTGATTCATATGAATCTAATCTTTTCGAGCCTTTCTTTACAAAAAATGAAACCTCAGTCCTTCTTTCAAAGTGACATTCATCTCCTTGTGAATTTAATCCACTTAATTTTTTAATTTTCATATCTAAAGGATTATCTAATCTTTCCTCATATGCTTTAATATTCTTTCCATATTGTTTTAATATGTTTCTACAATATCTTTTATATCTACTCATTTTTCTAAACTCTCAAATACTTTTTTTGAATTAAACTTAACTTCACCATCCTTAACAATCATAAAATTTTGCTTGTCATTTTCTTTTAATGGATTTAATTTTGATTTAGTTATGGTTGCATAAAGTTCAACAGAACCACCAGAACCAATTTCTTTTTCACAAATAATTCTTTGAAACATCATAGCATTTACTTGTGTAGTTACAGCAGCATTCTTTGAATCTTTCATAATAAAATTACTATGTCCAATATAAAATGTATCAATAGGTAATGCTTTAATTACATCTAAAACTCCAAAGAAATGTTCTTTTCTTTTTTTCCAATACATTGTTTGAATACCATCAGTGATTTCTTTATTAATATCGATTCTCATTTGAGATTCAGCTGTTTCAAGTAACTTACTTAATCCATCTAAAACAAAGTATTTAATATTTAATTTCTTATGATTCTTACTAACAGTAACTGCTACTTTTTTAATTACATTCATTAATTTATATATATCAACTTTAACTTCATCATCTGTTTCATACATTGAATAAGTTACTGGGTCTTTAATTATTATCCTATCTGATATATCTTCGTGGTGGGAAAGTAAAGGCATACAACCTTGGTCTAAATCTAAAACAACTGCCCTTGCTTCTTTATCTTCTCTTAATCTTTCAGCAATATGATGTAAAGCTAATCCTGATTTACCTGTTCCATCATCACCTAAAATCATACAAACTTTTTTTGATGTAAATTTTTCTGCTTGATTAAACCAAGATAATATTTCATTCTCAGAAATTAAAGAAGAATCTTTTTTAATTTCCTCTTTAATTGGCTGTGTAACTTCAATTTTTGGTTGTGGAATATTATCAAGTAATCCCATTTTTACAATAAATCCTCATCAATCTCTTGTTCTTCAATTCCATTAAATTCTTCTTCAATTGAATTAAAATTTTCTTTTGGTAATTCTTTCTTTTTAAATTGTTCAGGAACAATAGTTGTCTGAATATTAAATCCATAACCTGGTTGATTTCCTGATTTCTTATATACTTCACCAATAAATATTATATCACTAGCTCCATCTATAAAATTCACTTCTTTCATTGAACCAATTAATGATTTATCAATGTCCCAACTATCTCCATCGTCAACAATATCAAATCTGAATCCATATTGACCACCTTCAATTTCAGAAACAGAACCTTTCACAATTACAAATCCTTTATGATTTTCATTATCAATTTGTTCAATTGTTTTAAAGTAATCCTTCAAATAAGTTTCTAATAATGACTTATATTTATCTTCTTGTAAAGTATCTTTATAAGTATAGTTATTAATATAAATTGTTTTATTATCTAATTTAGTTGGGTCTAAATCAATAAATACAACATCACCAGATTTAGCAATATGTTTATCGGTATTTAAATAATCACCAGAAAAATTAGCTTCCTTAATAATTAATTTACCATCATTTTCAATTCCAACTAATCCTCTACAATTATAGCTTGGATTTTCAGAAATTGGTTCTCCTTGTAAGTTACCCCAAGGAACAAATCCTTCTTTAACAATGTAACTTGTATCTGGATTATATCCTGAGTTACCTTCTTTAAGTTTAGACATTGTTCTTAATTTCTTATTTTCATCCTCAACATTACCTAATGAAAAAATTACTGCTTTCATTTGTTTAGTATTTTTTCTTAAGATAGGAATAAACAAAGCTTTAATTCTTTGCTTAACAGATAATTCAAGTTGTTCACCAGAGAATCCAATTTGCTTTCTTTCATTAATAATTTCAATAATATGATTTTGAATTGTTTCATTATCCAATCCTTTATCATTTAATTTACTAACAATAGAATCATTTAAGTATTTTTTAATTTCTTCCATTTTAAATTTAGTTACACAAGTTTTAATCTTGTTAATAATATAAATATTTAATTATTTATAAATGTTTTGTTTTAGAATTAGATTATTTATTTGAAAAATATTTATTTTTAATATATGCCTGTGTCCAATTATAATTCATAGAACCTAATCCTTTAGTTAAATTTCGTAATGCTTTTTCAGCTCCATAATCACTAGAAAAATTAACCCTATTTTTATTATCACCAATCATAATATTTGTTTTAGGATGTTTCCAACTCCACCAATCTTTAAATTCTTTTGCTTGATTTTGATTTTTAAATTCTATATATGCCATTTTAATAATCTACGTAAACTACACCTCTACCAAACATTCTAGCATTTAAACCTTTTTGTCTTAATTTATTAGCTACATTTTGTGCGTTCTTAATTTTATCTTGTTCATTATAATTATAAAAACCTATTTCATAAGTTCCAGATTTAGAAGTTGAACCTCCTAATCTACTTGCTTCATATCCTTGTGTTGGTCTAAAGTCTCCTTTACTTTTAGATATTCCTAAACTTTTCATTGTTTTCATTATTGTTATTCCTGGTGTTTCCATTTTATTTATAATTAATTTTTGATTATTTATATATATTTAAAATTCAAACCATTAGAATACTTAAATATTTTTTCATAACCATAATATATTATACATTTAATTATTTATAAACCTTTTGATTATAAATATTTATTATTTACATATGGTATAGATTTTTAATTTTATGACTTATGATATACCTAAATTAAGTATTATGGTTATTATTATTAATATATAAGTTATTTATATTAGTTTTATATTATATTATCATATAATAATCACTATAAAAAATAATAAAAAATTATTTTTCCATATAGAAAATTTATTGTTTTCAAAAAATTAAAGAAAAAAAATTAAAATATATATTTTAATTTTTTTAAACCTAAAACTTATCAAAAACATAGGTGGTTTAATAATTTATTATAAATTTGTTAATTTGTATATTACAAAAAGTAAAATAAGAATAAATTGAAAATTTACTTTGAAATATCCTTTTATATTAATTTAATAAAGTATTCAAGAATTTTACTATAATAGTAAATAAATTTATATATCTTTCTTTTACAATATAATTCTTGATATTTATAAGTATAAGGAACCATATAATACTTCTTTATATCAATATTATAATATTTAATCATCTTCAAATATTGATTTACATCCCTCCTTTAAGTCATATATAGATTCTTTATATGTCTTATCATTAAGTAACCACCATATAGAACCAAATATATATATTAATCCTCTAATAATTAATAATGGAGTTAATAATATAAATCCAATAATAATTAAATAAATAAAATCTAAATATTCTAATAATATATTATCTTTTCTTTTCATTATTCAAACCTCTCTTGATATATAATTGCTAATTGTTCTTTTTGTTCTTCAATAAAATTGTAAACATCGTTAATTATTTTATCAGTAATTTTATGATTTGTGAATCTTAAATTTACTTCATTTTGAGCTTTTTCCAAATAAGAAAAACATTTTCTAAGATGCTCCTCTTTTAAATAATAATCTTGTTCTTCATTCATTTTAACCACCTTTCTTTATAATCACTATAATTTCTCATAATATCTAAAATTTCATTTCTATCAAGTCTTGTGTAAGATTTTACACATTGAACATCAAACATATTACATTTACCCAATTGCCTTAAATTTTCATAAGCTAAAAATTTTCTTTGATTAATCATTTTCTAATTCCTCTTGTTCAACCTCCCATTTACACGGAATATATAAATTATTTTCCTCACCTTCTCCTAATTCAAAATTATCAGGTAAGTTATCCTCAACTGTTAAAATTATATCCTCTAAAATATCGGCATTAGCTTCTTCATAATCATTATAATTTCTTAAAAAATCAGAATTTCTTATATAATCCATATCAACATCAATACTAATAAAATTATAATCTCCTTCTTTATCTTCATACCTTAATTCAACAACCATATTACTTGGATATGTTTTAATTCTGTAAACTTCGCAATAAATTTTGTTTTCCATTTTTTATATTTTATCTTGGTGTTTTATTCCACCTATATATTATAAATAATTAATTATTTATAAACCTTTTGGTTATTTTAATAAATTTTCAAGGTTTTTAATATTAATTAAGTATTTTTCAGGTAAATCTTTATGATTTAATCCTTTCTTTTTAAATGATTTTAAAAATAAAATCCAATCATTATAAGATATTAAATAAAGTTTTTCATAAAAATAAAAATTAAGTAAAATAAATATTTTTGCTTTTTTTGATTTTTTATTTAATAAAAACATTTCTTTTTGTTGAGTTAAATCTTTTAAATGAAAATACTCTTTTCTTTGTTTACATTCAATAAAATAAATTCCTTTATTATTACAAATAATAAAATCACTTACTTGGTTGGTTCCTGTTCCCATAATTGTATGTGTATTTAGTTTTCTACAATACCAATTTAGTTTTCTACATTGATTACTTAATAAAGTTTCCGTTTCATTCATTTTCTAATAAAATCAATATTTATTAAAAAATAACATAATATAGATAACCAAAAAACAAACCATAAATAATAAATAAAAGGTAAAAGCGATAATGGAGTTAAAATCATTAAAACACTAATTGAAATAATTAAATAATATAATATTTTATTCATTTTCATATTTTTCCACAATTGTTAAAATACCAACTTCATTTAATGATTTATTAATTGATACATCTTTTATTTTTTTATAACCTGCATCTAACATTTTTTGTATTCTATTTTTTCCTAATGTTGAGTTATATTCCTTTTTTAATTCATTATCTACTTCGACCTTTCCATTTAAATTTTTTAAAGCAGGTTGATTTTCCAATTTTTCAAATAACTTTAAACTTTCGTTATATTCCTCTTCTTCAATTTCAGGTGTTGATGTTATTTTAATTTCAATCCATTCAATTTGATATTTAATTTTCTTACCTTCAATTTCTATTATGTTTTCATCTTCTTTAAATTTTTGTTTTGTGTAAGTAAATGTTGTTGGATTTTTTTTAGCAAAAATTTTCATTTTTCTTTCAGCTAACATAAAACCATAATCAACATTTCTCCAAATCATACTTTGAACCATATAAGGACCTTTAACCCTATCAACAAAGCCTTTTCTATATCTCCTACCAATTCTTACAACAACTGTCATTTAATATATATAAATATTTAATTATTTATAAATGTTTTGATTATTTGGCCACCAGTTAATATTATTATATGACCTTAATTTATTTAATTTTAAATTATTTTCAAAATGTATATTTCTTAATTCTTGAGATTTGATTTTTATTTTTTTTAATTCTTTTTTAATTTCTTCATTTTCTTTTTGTAATTGAATAATTTTTATTTTTATTTCATTTGGATAACTATTTTGTTTTTTAAACTCTTTATTAATTTTTATTTCCATTTTAATTTTTTCCTTTTAATATTTATATAATTTTCTTTTTGTTTATTTAAATTATCTAAAAATAATTTACAATTAAATTGTTTAAATTTTAAATCTTCTAATTCATTTTGTAAAGATTTAACTTTTTCATTAATTAATTTCCATTTTTCTCTATTTTCCTTTATATCATTATTTAGTTTATCTAAAAGAACATCTCTTTGATATTCTTTTGGAATATGTTTTACCTCATTATTATAAGTTGCCATTTTATAAAAATCCATTTAAATCATCAATTGAATCCTCTTCTTTCCAAATATTAGTTAACATAATTCCTGTTTTTTGTTTTCTTGGAGGTATTGAATAAGCATAATAATCTAAATAACAATTTGGGTCATCATTATCTCCAGACCTATAACTCATAACAGAATTTTCTGGAAAAAACTGTTTTAAGTTATGAATATTTTTTAAATTAAAAAATGTATCATCTTCTTCCTTCATTTTTTCTAAAAATGTTTTTCCAATTAAAATTCCTTCTTCTCCTGCTACTATTCCATTATAATAAGCTTCGTGGAGAATTGTATTTATTATTTGTTTATTTTTTTCAAAATCAAATTGGAGAGATTGTATATCAAAAATATTTTTCTTAATGTAACCATCTTTTGAAACATATGTTGTAAATTTTTTAATAAACTCTATTATTTTCCTTCTTTTCCTTGTTTTATCAGTTTTAATAACTTCTTCTTTATTAACTAAAAAACTATCAATATCTAATAATAAAGGTTCAAATCCAAAATGATTAAATAATAAATTACAACATCTCATACCATTCATTAATACATTCTTATAAGAAGACTTCCTACTTTTATTTTCTAATTTAATACAATTACCAAATAAATTAATATTTTGCCAAATGTAGTAACTTACTTTATTAATATTATCTTTCAAGAAATCATAATGTTTTTGTGCATTCTTATATTCTTCATACTCACTTAAATCAATAACAATAAATCTATCCTTTAATGTTGAATCAATTTCTTTTAATTCATTAGCTGTTACCATAATTCCACCTCTAATAAAATTTCTTGAATAAGTTCCTATTCCACCTTGTAATGAAATTCTACTTTGAACCCTATTAGAAGTTGCAAGTTGTTTTAAAAAAGAAGTTTTCTCATTACCTAAACTTTGAATTTCCTCAAAAACTATTGGTGCCATAATTTTATTTAATTCGTGAAATCTTTCATCACTTCCATTTAATATTGAAGCAGTATGAAATGATTTAGTAGGCCAATTTAAAAATAATCCATTAATTAAAACTCTTCCTCTTGCTGATTTTCCTTTTTGTGTAACATTACTTATTAACGCAAGAAAAGGAAAATCTTCTAGTCCTAAACTAAACATATAATACCTAAATAATGAAGCAAACCCAAAACTCATAACCAATAAATTAACTTGGTCATTTTTTACATATTTATAAAGCATTTCAACTTCTTTTTTAATATCTTCAACTTTTACTTTTGGTTTTTCAAATATTTGAACAAATGACTTTAATTCTTGATTACTTTCTAAATCAATATTTTCAATACTATATTTATCTGGTGTGAATAAAACATATGGTGAAAAATATCCATAAGCAGGAACAATAAATTTCTTTTCACCTTTAATACCATCTATTATATAATCTTCAAATTGATAATAAGCTTCATCAAGAATCTCTGGTGAAAAAGAAGGTAACCTACCATTCACTTTAATAAATTCACCAATTTCATTATGTAATCCCTTTTCAAGTTCAATTTCTCTTACTTGTCTTCCTTTATTATCTTGTTTTGTAGCTGAAATCTCAACAACGTACTTTTGATAAGATTTTCCATCAAAATCAAAATCAAATCTATCATATTTACTTATTTTATTATAAGCTCCAATCATAGTTACTTTATCATTTAAGTTAATGAAAAGTTTTGTTCTTCTTCCAATTTTTTGAAAACTTATTATTGAATTCTCATTCTTCATTTAATATATAATAAATAAATAGTTATTTATAAATCTATTGTTTTTATAAATAATTAATTATTTAATTTTGTTAATTTTTATTCAAAATTTTAATGAAAAATCAATAAAAATAAGGTAAAAACTACCATAAAATAACCTATCTTAAATAATTAATTATTTATACCCTTTATAAATAAACTTAAAAATTCAATAATTTAGTTCTCTGAAATATTAACAAATAAATAATTAATTATTTATAATACTGAATTAAAAGTTTTTAGAAATAATTAAAAGTTTTAATTACCAATATAATTTTTACATAGAAAATATAAAAGTGTAAAATTGGTTTATATTTTAAATTCAAGTAGTATAAAGCTTTTACTATTAAAATTCAAGAAAAAAATATAAAAATATAAAAATATAAAAAATTTCACGAGTCAGTAAGTAAGAGTAAATAATAATCACCATACCTATTACTATCTCTTTCTTTCTTATTATTATATTATATATATATATAATTATATTTATATTTTTATATATAATATATAATAATAAGGAGTAGGGAGCTGGAGGAGGCAGAATAGTGAATATAAACTGTATTTTCATTTTATATTTTTTTATAATTATTATAATTATTAGTAAATCATAACATTTATAAATAATCAAATATTAAACCTTATTATGATTAGAACTAATTTAAAATTTTTATTTTTGATTTTAGGATTAGTAATTATTTCAGGATGTACTCAAGTTATTAATGAGACGCAAAATGTTTTATCTTATGAAGAAAAAAATCTTTTAAATGGAAATACTTATTCAATTAATTCTCAATTTGAACTTAATCATTTAGATGCTTATTACTTTGAATTTAACTCTCAATCAAATTTACATCTTATTAGTAGAATGGTTTGTGCAAATACAATATCAGGAAATCAATTACATTATGAAGTCAATATCTATGAAAATGGAGATAGCTCAGGTGGAACACAAATTGAATCTTTTAACAATTTAAGAGATTCACCTAAAAATTCATCAACAATAATTTTTAAAAATGTTAATCCTAATTTAACAAATTCTAATAAATTACCTTTTGGAAATAAAGTTATATCAGATAAATCAGTTACAGATTTATGTGATAATACTATTCCTTACATATTAAAACCTAATGTTAATTATTATGTAGAAATTAAAAATCTTAACAATGCTTTAACTAATTTTTCTATAAATTGGCTATGGATTGAATCATAACATTTATAAATAATAAAATATTTATTATATATATGAATGAAATAAAAGTCAGGAAAAGAGGTAAAAAACCTACAAAAGGTAATAAAACAAGTAATAAAACAATTACTATCTATCAAGAGCATTATAATGTGATTGACAATAAATTAATTGAATTATCTGTATATGTAAGATGGTTAATTCAAAATAAATTAGATAATTACATAAACGAAGGACAAGGACCAATTCAAAAGGATTCTGGAGTTATGGTAACTACAATTGCTTTGTATCAGAATGATTTAAATTTAATTGAGCAAATTGATAACTTTTCTAACTTTGTTAGATGGGGATTAGAAAAGGATGATTTTGTAAATGAATATTTACAAAATGACTAAAGAACAAATAATAGATTTAATTCCAATAATTATCATACTAATTTTGGTAATTAATATACTTATACTTATAAAATGAAAAAATTTAACCAATTAGATAAAAACCAAAAATATGTTACTATTTTATTATTTATTATTATTATTGGAAGTTTTATTTTATTTTTTATTAACATATATTCAAATACTTATTCACAAGTAGAATATGAATGTTGTGATATATTTAATAATTGTGAACAAAAAATAATAAATTATTCTTTTAATGAAAAAGCTAAAACAATTGAGGAGGTTTGTGGAAGAAATTGGAACTTCGAGATTGGCAATTAGATGCTTATAATTTTTTTAAAAATAATCCTGTTTCATTATTTGAGGTAACTACAGGAGCTGGAAAAACTTTTTTAAGTATTTATTTCATTAAAAAATTATTAGAGAAAAATAAATATCTAAAGGTTTTAATTGTTGGACCAAAAAATGTTATTCTTGAAAAAACTTGGTTACCTGAATTAAATACATTTGGATTTCCAATTCATAAAGTAGGTTTATATAATGAATTCTCAAAAGAATTTTCTCAGATAACTCTTATATCAATTCAATCTTTAAAAATTTTAACAAATCAAAGTGAAGTTTATGATATGTTTGATTTTGTTATTTTTGATGAAGTTCATAATTATTCTACAATTGGTTATAGAAAAATTTTAGAAATTCCTAAAAAATATAAGATTGGATTATCAGCAACAATTGAAAGAGAGGATATGAATCACGTTCCTTTATATGGTTGTTTTAATTATAATATTTTTAAATACAAAATTGATAAAGCATTAAAGGATAATGTTTTAAACCCATTTGATTTTATTAATGTAAGAGTTTCAATTGATAAAGAAACATTTAATGATTATACTGATATATCAGATAAGATTAAAATGTTGATGGTAATTAAAGGAAGTAGAAATTTAAAAAAAGAAGAGGATTTATACTTTAAATCATTGTTAAATAAAAGAAAGCAATTAATATATAATTACGAACCAAAATTAGAAATAGTAAAAGATATAATTAATAAACATAAGGATTCAAAGATATTAGTTTTTAATCAATACAATAAAACATCAAGAAATTTATTTTGGTTTTTAATGAGTGAAGGAATTAAAAGTGAAGTTATTAATTCTGATATTTCAAGATATAATCAAGGAAATGTTTTTAATAATTTTGAAAATGGAAAAAATAATATTCTATTAGCAACGACAATGTTGGATGAAGGTTATAATTTACCTAAAATTGATATTGCTATTATAATGGCATCAAATTCAACAAGTAAACAATTTTATCAGAGAATGGGAAGAGTTTTAAGAAAAAAGGATATAAATTCAAAAGTTTATTATTTAAATGTTGAACAAACATTTGAAGAAGATAATTTAAATAAAAAATTAGAACTTATTAAACAAATAAGTAATTCATATAAGGAGGTATTAATATGAATATATTATTGGTATTTGTTTATTTTACAAGTTTACTTGTTTTAAAATATTTACATAGAATTATTTTTATTTATTTTAAAGGTTATAAACCATATGATTATTTTATTAAATGTAATTTATTTGTTTTATTTATTGGAGCTTTAATATTTGTTTTTTCATTATCTAATGAAATGTTATTTGCTTATATGATTTATTGTTTATTTGTTATTATTGATATTTTCAAGTTTAGGAGGAGATTTAAAAATGAGTAAAATTTTAGTAACTAAAAGAGATTTATTATTTGTTGAAAGATTTTTTAGAGAACATAAAAAGGTAATTAATGAAGAAGGTCAATTTACAAAAAAAGAAATTTTAAAATTTTTAAATGAATGGAAAAATGAAGAAAATAAAATTGATTCTTCTGGAACAGTTAATACAATTAAAAACGAAAGAAAGTATAATAAATTTGCTAAATATATTTTAAATAGAAATATTGCAAATTATGATACTATGGTTTTATTAACTGGACCAAAAGGAACAGGTAAATCATCAACAGGAATAACCTTAATAAGAAGTTGGTGTAAATTGATTGGGATTAATTTTAATCCAAGGAGACATATTGCTTATAATAATGCAGATATTATGGATAGAATTAAAAAATTAAATAAATTTGAACCTTTGCTTGCTGATGAAGCAATTAGATTTGCAAGTGCTGAAGATTGGAATAAATCAGAAAATAAGGAACTTAAAAAACTATTAGGAGAAATTAGAACAAAACATTTATTTTTTATTTTATGTTTTCCACTTAAACCAGCAAAATTAGAAAAAACATATCTTGAATCTTATGTTAACTATTGGATTGAGTTATATACAAGAGGTGAAGGAGCTTTATTTATTAAAGAAGGAAATCCAAGTAAAGAAGCTTGGAATTTAAAGGCATTTGAAAAAATGGGTTCTTGGACTGAGTTTTCAACAACATCTGAAATTAAAAATAAATTAATGAAGCATCCAAATTTTTGGCAAATTATTAAATTTCCAAAAGTTCCAGAAGATGTTTACACTAAATATCTTGAAGTTAGGGAATCAAATGTATATAATAGAGATGAAGTTAAATCTGCTATGAATGAAACTGATATTCATAAATCATTATTAATATTAATGCTTAAAGAAATAATTACAAAAGATGGTTCATTAACATATACTAGAATTTTAAAAGCAATTGAAGTGTTATATGGTATTCAAATTAGTAAACAACAACTCCAAGCATTAATACAAGATGCAGAGAATATGGTGGAGGTTATGAAATAAAATGTCATTAATAAAATCTTCTTTATTTATTAAAGAATGTGAAGTTAGTAATTTAAATAATGTATTTAAAAATTTAAGTGATAATATAAATTTAATAAATAGACCTGAAACTAAAGCAACTATGTTAGGAGAAAATTATTTAAATAAAACTGAAATAACTAAAATATCAAGAAAGTTAAAATCATATAGAAATATGAGATTAATTTATGAAGAATTAATTCCTTCTTGTAATGGAAGAGGAAAAATATATTTTTCTTTTGAAAAAACTTATTTTATTATTTTAACAAAAAAAAATGTTTTTTATTGTGATTCATTTAAACAAGATGGAAAATATATTATTTTAGAAAAATGTTTTCAATTAAATGGTAATCAATGGCTTAATATTGGAAATCATAAATTAGAAAAGAGGTTAATTGAAAAATGTATTTAGAATATTATTATTTATTATTTTTAACAATTTCAATTACTTTATTTATTTATTTTAAATATAAATATATTAATCTTGATAAAGAAAGTAAAATAAAAGATAAAGTAAAAATTGAAAAAAATAAAGATAAAATTGATTACAAATCTCAAATAGAATATATACAATTACTTGATAATTTAAATGAAGAACAAAGTATTTATAAAAATTACAAATACCTATTAATAATATTTACAATTATAATTTTATTATTTTTGAAAAATGGAGAAGAATTATATTTATTTAATATAAAACTTGGGTTCTTTGTAACATTAACTTATTCTCTGGTAATTGGGTTGTTAATAATAAAGATATTAAATTTTTATATTAAGGATAAACCTTAATAGTATAATAAATATATTATTATTTATAAAAGTATTTGTTTCATAACCAAAACATTTATAAATAATTAATTATTTATTATATTATCCAAAAATGGTAAGAATTGAAAGTTCAAAGTTAGCTGAATTTATTTCAGTAGTAAGTCAAAAAGCAAGAATTAAATCTCTTGTATTAAAGTTTAAATCAGATGGTTTATATGTTGATTCTAAAGATGAAAATGATACTACATTTAATTTTGGTATGTTGGAAAAATCTTCTTTTGATAAATATAATTTAAACGATAATCAAATTGGAATTAAATCAAGTAATATGTTAATTAGTATTTTGAAATCTTTTAGTGGTCCTGTTAATATTGATTTAGATAAAAATTTATTAACAATTTATAATGATAATAAAAATGTATCATTAGTTACTGCTGATATTACTTATTTAAATGAATATAATTTAGAAAAGGCACCTGAAAAATTATTAGGAATGTTTGATTCTGGTTGTGTTGTTAAAAGTTCTTTTTTAGCTAATATTGTTAAAAATGCTACATTAGTTAAATCAGAAGAAGTTAATTTAGTTGTAAAAGATGGAAGGTTAAATATTACAACAGGTGATGAAGGATTTGATAAAATTACAGAATCAGAAAATGTTTCATATAGAAATGTTGAATCAAGTATTCATATTGATAATTTTAAAAGTGTTATTGGAAGTTTAGATTCTGTTAAGGAAAATGTTAAATTATCTTTTTCAGAAAATAATGAACCAATTCAATTATTTATTAATAATGAAAATTATAAAGTTAGAATGATTTTAGCACCAATGGATTCAAGTAGTTCCTCAAGTAATATAGAAGAACCTACACCAACAAATGTAACTATTGACGAATTAGTTGATGAAGGAGATGATTTATTATAAATCATTTTTTAAAAAATGGAAATAGGGTTTTGGATAATATATGGAATTATAATAGTTGTTCCAATGTTAGTTATAGTAAAGATATTATTAAATAAAAAAATAAAATGAAAGAATATTTTTGGGTTGAAAAATATAGACCAAGAGAATTTGAAGATGTTATTGGAGTTCCTGAACAAATAGTTAATTCAGTAAGTAATGGAAAAATTAGACATTTATTACTTACAGGAACTGCTGGAACAGGAAAAACAACAACAGCAAAAATTATAATTAATAAAATTGCTCCAAATGATAAGTTAATTTTAAATGCTTCAAAAGATAGAGGTATTGATATTATAAGAGATAAAGTTGGTTCCTTTGCAATGACAAGTTCAAGTAATGGAAATTTAAAAATTGTATTTTTAGACGAAGCAGATTATCTAACAAAAGATGCACAAGCTTCATTAAGAAATCTAATGGAAGAATATTCAAGAACCTGTATATTTATATTAACAGGGAATGAAGAACAAAAAATATTAGATGCATTAAAATCAAGATGTTCCCATTATAAATTTGTTTTACCAAAAAAAGAAGAAATTAAAGAAAGGTTAAAGTATATTGTTAATGAAGAGAATGTAAATATTAATGATGATAATTTGGATTTACTTGTAAATAAATATTATCCTGATATTAGAAATAGTATAAATATTTTACAATCATTAAATGAATTAAATAAAGAAATAACAAGTGATATGATAAATATTGAAAATAATCAAGTTGAACAAATATTTAATTTAATTAATAATGGTAAGTCTTGGAAAGAAGTAAGACAATGGATTTTAGATAATAATATTTTATTTAATCAAATTATAGTAAAAATGGTTGAATATACATATAAAAGTAATCTTTCAAATAAAGTAAAAATTTTATTATTACTAAAAGATACAAATAGATATTTGAATATTTGTGCAAATCCTGAAGTTGAATTTTCATTGACAATTTTACAAATAATGAATTTAGTTAAGGAGAAATAAAAATGTTAAATTCAATGAAAGCTTTAGGTGAAAGAGATTTTGATAATTTAGATGAAAATTTAATTTATCCTTTGAATACTTGGTCATCTAATTATGAAAAGAATTTAGAGTTTAGTAAATTGCTAAATAGAGAGATATTTTATTTAGATAGAAAAGTAAGTAAAATAATGTATTTTTCATTTACAAAATATAAACCTTTTTTATCTTTTCCAAAAACTAAAGTTTCAGAAGATAAAAAATTTGAATTAATAAAATCATATTTAATTAAGAATTATCATTATGGTGAAGAAGATATTAAATCAATGAAGCATTTAATTAACTCATTAACAAAATCTAAAGCTCATTTAGAAGAGTTTTCTTCTATTAATGGTTTAGATAATAAAGAAAGAAAAACTCTTGGATTACAAGGTTTAAAATTTGATAAAAGTAAAATGGTTAAACCAAAAGGAAAAAGTTTATTTAATTATTAAAATGGATAATGAATTTAATTTTGAACAAAGTCCTGCTGAAATGTGGGTGGAGATAGAATATGAATGAAGACCAAAAAGGATTTTTAAAATTTATATCTCTTGGATTAGGTTTATTTATACTTTTAACTTTTAGTATATATTTAATAGCAAATGGATTTCATTGGTTTATATTAAGCTTTTGGATTTTAGTTGTATTTTATATTATTATTTATATTTATAATGATTTAGGAGATAAAAAATGATATATGGATTAATTGTAATAATTGTTTGGCTTGGTTGGATTTTTGGCTTGGTTGGATTTTTTTATCCTTTCTTTGCTACTATATTATATATTATATTTGATGTAATGAAATATTTAAAAGAAAATGAATAATACTATTGAAATAATTAATATATTTTATTATGTTTATCAATATTGGTTTATTTCTTTTCCTATATTATTTATAATATGTTATTATTTTATTTATAGAAAACCAAAAGGTTTATAAATAATTAATTATTTATATATATTATGGTTAGAATAAATTTAATTGAACCAGTGGAATTAAGCGACCAGCATTTGATTGCTGAACAAGTAGAAATACTTATGCTTATGTCATATATACAAAAACATCCTAAAATGGATGGAACAGAGCCTAAAGAGTTTACTTTAAATAAAGGTCATATGAAATTTTTTAGAGATAAAGTTTTATATCTACATAAAAGATATACATCTATATTAAATGAAATGGTTAATAGAGGATTTAAAATTACTTGGAAATTTCCTGATATAAATGAAATTCCAATTGAATTATATAATGATTATAAACCAGACCAAAAAGCATTAAATATAATTAATGAAAGAATTAATGAAAGAATTATGAAAAAACCTTTATGGTATAGATATAGAAGACAAAAAGCTTATGCTTGGATTGTTGGTGAAAAATGTTAGATATAATGGGACATATAATTGGACTTGTAGGAATGGGTTGCGTTGTTTATTCATTTTATGCAATTGAAAAGAAAATTTGGAATAATGATAATATAAATTATTATTATACAAATTTAGTTGGAGCTATTTTATTAATTATTAGTTTGTTGGTAAATTTTAATTTAGGAAGTTTTGTTATTGAAATATTTTGGATTTGGATTGCTTTAAAAGGTATATGGAGATTAAAAAAATGAATAAAGAAAAAATAGTAGTGATTTTATCAGGTGGTTTAGATTCAACAACTTTAGTTTATTATTTAAATAATAAGGATTATGAAGTTAGTTGTTTAAGTTTTGATTATGGCCAAAAACATAATATTGAAATTGAGAAAGCAAAAATTACTTGTAAAAAATTAAATTTAAATCATAAAATAGTTAATTTAAAATTTATGAAAGATTTATTAGGTAATAGTTCTGCTTTAACAAGTGATGAAGTAGGTATTCCAACTTTAGAAGAAGTAATCGGTGAGGCACAGCCAATAACATATGTTCCAAATAGAAATACAATTATGTTATCAATAGCTACTTCATATGCTGAGGCAATTGGTGCTAATAAGGTTTGTTTTGGAGCTCAAGCTCACGATGAGTATTCTGGTTATTGGGATACAACATTAAATTTTGTTAATAAAATAAATGAAGTAAATAATTTAAATAGAGAAAATAAAATTAAAATTATTGCACCATTTGTTGAGTTAAGTAAAAGCGAAGAAGTAGTATTAGGGGCATTATTAAATATTCCTTATGAAGATACAATTACTTGTTATAATGGAAATAATTGTGGAACTTGTCCAACATGTAAAGATAGAATTAAAGCATTTGCCGTAGCTGGTTTTATTGACCCTTTATATAATTTAGATTGGGAAAAATTATATAATAAAAATTTTAAATTATTAAATATTCATTTCATAGAAGAAAAAGTTTTAAGGAATTTGTAAAATGAATAAAATATTAATTATTTCTTGTGTAGGTTTGAAAGATAGTTCAAAAGAAAAAATAAAAGCTGAAGACAGATATATATCTACTTATTTCAATTTAATGAAAAAATATGCAAAACAAAATTATAATGAATGGTATATATTATCTGCAAAATATGGATTATTAAAACCTTTTGATTTAATTGATAATTATAATATTTCATTTTATGATAAAAATAGTATATCAAAAGAAGATTTAATAAAAACAATACCTAAACATCTATTTAATCAAGAAATAGATGTTTTGTTAGGGTCTATTTATTTGGAAAAACTAAATGGAATTTTAAAAATAAATAATTTATTTAAAGAAGAACCAAGAACAATAGGTTATAAATTACAATATTTAAAACAATTATTAAAAAGAAAAGGTAAAAGTTTATTTAATTATTAAAAATGGCACAATTAAGTAGAAATGATATGGCAATAAGAAGATTAATTAATTGGAAAAAGAAAATGAGAGAAAAATCAAGAAAACCTAAACCAGAAATAGATGATAAAGGTTTATATTATGCTTTAAAATATGATATTGATAATGGTATAACATTGGATTCATATAAAAAGAAAAAATTTATTGAATTAAATAAAAAATACGGAGGTAAATAAATGTGCGGAATATTAGGCGTAAAGAAAGGAATTAAAATTGGTGATGAATTAATTCAACAAAATAAAGTTAGAGGTAAGGCTTCAAGAGTTGCTTTTGAAACTCCTCAAGGTGATTTTTTCCATTTTAGAGCTCCAACAAGTGGGTGTGATTTAAATAATTTATCGGAGGCTTATCCTTTAACTTATGAAGGTTGGGGTTTAATTGGAAATGGTGTAATTAATGAAACTTATTTTAAATCAATTAAAGATGAAAATAATAATAATGACCTTTATTATATCTTGAAAGGAATTGTAAAAAATGGTTTTAAATTTCTTGAAAAAGTTGAAGGTTGTTTTGCTTTAGCTATATTTGACCCAAAAGGAAATATATATTTAATAAAAAATACATTTCCTTTATACAATAATGGCAAAGTATTTAGTTCAGTTAAATTTAAAGGCTCAGAATTATTAGAAGATGGTAATTTATTAAATTGGACTAGAGATAAATTAGAAATGAAATTAAATTTAAAGGATAGTCCTTTTTTAATTTAAAACAAAACATTTATAAATAATTAAATATTTATATTAATATTAAAAGAAAATGGCATTAAATAAAAATAAATGTGATGAAAAGTTAGGAATAGAAGTAAATAATTACTTAAAGGAAATAGGAAAACAAACACCTGTTGATGAACCTTTTTTACAAAGGGATAATGATATAAAATTAATTGAAGTTGAAAAATGTTTTAAAGAAATTATGAGAACATTAGGTCTTGATTTAAATGATGATTCATTACAAGATACACCAAGAAGAGTTTCAAAAATGTTTGTTAATGAAATCTTCTGGGGATTGAAAAATGAAAATTTTCCTAAATGTACTACAGTGGAAAATAAAATGAATTATGATGAAATGGTGATTGAAAAAAATATTACTTCAATGTCTGCTTGTGAACACCATTTTGTTACTATTGATGGGTTAGCTCATATTGCTTATATTCCAAAAAATAAAGTTTTAGGATTAAGTAAATTAAATAGAATTGTCGAATACTTTTCAAGAAGACCGCAAATTCAAGAAAGATTGACTGAGCAAATTTATTATGCATTACATTATATTTTAGAAACAGATGATATTGCTGTTGTTATAGAGGGAAAACATTATTGTGTTAAATCAAGAGGAGTTGAAGATAATAATAGTTCAACAATAACAAGTAAAATGGGAGGAAGGTTTATGACAAAACCTGAATTAAGAAAAGAATTTATGGATTTAATAAGATGAAAGAAATAAAAACATTTAATTATATACCTGCAAGTATTGTTCCAAAAAATAACGAATTTAATTGGTGGGGTGGAAATAATAATTTTAAATATAATTATATTTTAATTAATGCTTTTCATTATTTAAATACTAAATTTCCTTTTGATTTTCCAAAAGATATGGTTATTATTGGTGATTCAGGTGGGTTTCAGAATATGACACAAGGTGCTGAGATGGATGTTTTAAAAGTTTTAAGGTGGCAAGAAAAATATTGTACTATTGGAATGACTTTTGATAAACCTATTTTATTATCCGATAATGAAAATATTAGAAAATTAAAACAATATGATACAACAATTAATGCTTATAAAGCATTAGATAATAGAAAAAACAATAATTTAAAATTATATGCTGTATTTCACGGTCATAATTATATAGAATTACAAAACCAATTAAATATATATAAAGAAAAAGGTGATTTAAATAAATTTGATGGATTTGCTATTGGTGGTATTGTTCCCTTAGCAAGTAATCCAGAACAAATAACTTTAATATCTTTAATATTTATTGATTTAATTAAATCATATAAAAAACCTTTACATTTTTTTGGAACTGGTGGTGGTGGTTATGGAATTATTTATAATTTATTAAAAGAAATACATACTAATAATATAACTGCAGATAGTATTTACTTTGCTAATAATGGTTTATATATGCAAATGCTAGAAGGTAATTCATTAAAAAATATTAAAGTTGATAGTAAAAATTTAAATTCAAAATGGTGTAATTGTGATATTTGTAAAAATTATTCATTAGATGATATAAAAAATAAAGAAGGTCCAAGTATAATCATTTTACATAATTTATATCATATTGTAAAACATAATGAAAATTTAAAAAATATTGATGAAAATATATTATATGAATATTGTAAAATTTACTACCCAAAATTTTTAATTAGTTTAGATATTATAAATTATTATAAAAAATATGGATTAAATGATACATTAATAAAATATCAAAATTTTAAATTAAATCCATCATTAAATAAAAAATCAAAAAGTTTAAATTATTATTAAAATGAATTGTAAATTATGTGGAAGACCAATAAAATCAGAAAAAAGTAAAAAGGTTGGATATGGTCCAACCTGTTTTAAAAAATCTGGATTATTAAAGAAAAAAGGTATATTAATAAAGAGGTTAAGTTTCTATGAAAAAGATAATAAAGAATCAACAAATTAATTGGAATGGTGAAACAAAAACTTTTCAATTTACAAAATACTTAATTGAAAATGATAGTGATTTTGATTTTATGTTAAGTAAAATAAAAGAAAGTAATAAAATTGCTTTTGATACAGAAAATGGAAATGGAGAAAAAGATTCTGCTTTGAATCCTAAATTTGCTAGACCTGCTGGTTTTTCAATTTCAGTTAATGGAAAAGAAGGTTTTTATATTCCAATAGAACATAAAGACATAAAAACTAATTTTCAAAAAAGATTTAATGAAATATTTGAAAATAAAAAAATGATTATATTTTGGAACTCAATTTATGATGGTGCTATTAGTGAATCATTATATAATAATAATTTATCAAATTATAAATGGTATGACTGTATGATAGCTCAACATTTGCTTGATGCATTCCAAAGTAAAGGATTGAAATATAATACAGAAAGATATTTTAAAATTAAACAATTAAAACATAATTTTGAAAAAAAAGATGCTTGTCAAGTTAATGCTTCATCGTTATTTGAATATGCTTGTGATGATGCTATTTATACTTATCTCCATTATTTAAGAACAAAAGAAGAAATCAAAAAACAAAATTTAAGTAATTTATTATTAAATATTGAAGGTGAATTTTTAAAAGTTCTAGCAAAAATTAAATTAAATGGAATTGCTTTTGATATAGAATTAGCTAAACAAATTGAAGAAACATTACTTAAAGATAAAGAGAATATTATTAAAGAAATAATTAAAGTAACTCCTCAAATAAAAACATCTAAAAACTTATTAGGAGAAGTTAAACCATTAATTAATTTAAATTCATCTCAAGAATTAACTAAATTATTATATGATACATTAAATTTACCTGTAACTAAAGAAAATAAATCTGGAAAACCTGCTGTTGATTCAGAAGCTTTAAATTTAATGAAAGATAACTTTAATGAATGGTTACATCCGATTTGTCCTTTATTAATTAAATATAAAGAAATTCAAAAATTAATTAGTGCTTATACTCATACATTATATGATAAAGTAGTTGATGGAAGAATTTATGGTGACTTAAAGGACCACGGAACAGAATCAGGAAGGTTAAGTGCTGAAAATCCTAATTTACAACAATTACCAAAAAACGATACTTATCAAATAAGAAGTTTATTTAAATCATCACCAGGTTATAAAATGATGGTTTCAGATTTTGGTCAAGAAGAATTAAGGGTTGCTGGTGTGTTAACAGGAAGTCCTGCTTTTAAAGATTCATTTAATCAAGGTAAGGATTTACATTTAAAAGTTGCTAATGATTGTTATAATTTGGGAATTCCTGAAGAATGTTTAGTTGAAACACATCCACAATATAAAGTTTATAAAGATAAATTTGATAAACAAAGATTCTATGCTAAATCAATTAATTTTGGGTTACTTTATGGAAGAACAGCTTATGGGTTAGCTCCTCAATTAAAATGTTCAGTTGAAGAAGCACAAAAAATTGTAGATGATTATTTTAAAACATTTCCTGATGTAAGAATTGCTATTGATAATACAAATAGAGAAATTAAAGTAAAAGGTTATGTTTCAAATATGTTTGGAAGAAGAAGAAGATTTAATAAAATTGAAAAAGGAGGTAAATCTTTTTATCCACCATCTGCTTTAAGAGAAGGATTTAATCATAAAATTCAAGGTGGTTGTGCTGATATATTAAGAGTTGTAATGGTTGAGGTTCATAAATATATTATGAAACAACCAAAAGACCAAATAAGAATTTTAACAACTATCCACGATGAGATTGTATTTGAAATTAAAGATGATAATAGATTAATGGAACATACAAAACAAATAAATTATATAATGCAAAATACTGTTAAGTTACCAATTAAACTTGAAACAGATTTTGATATTGGAAATAATTATGGTGAGGCTAAATAAAATGTATAATGATATGGAAGAAATAGAAAATAAATTTAATAAATTAAATGAAAAAGAACAAAAAGCTTATATTAAAAATTTAAGAAAAAGGAATAAGGAAATTAAAGAAGCTAGAAAAGAATATCAAACTAAAAAAGATGAATTATATAAAAAGTTTATTAGCTTATATGATGATGAATATAAGGTTGATTCAATTCTTGAAAAATTAACCCATCCATTTAAAATAAGAGATATTGTTATTTTAAGAACTAATGAAATAGCAGAAATTCAAGATTATAAACCAAATAAAAAATATAAAGTGTTTGTTCACGAACCATCTTTTAGGTCAGGAATTGGAACAATTCAAACTGTTAGTGAAAAAGATATTTTATGTCATATATTTGATTTATTAATTAAAGATTTTGATTATAAAGAAAAAGGTTATAGGAGGCTAAATAAAAAATGGAATTAATTTCTCAACAAGGTATTTATATTTTACCTGAATTTATAGTTATGATATGTTCAATAGCTTATATTTATGTTTTAGGTCAAACATTTGGAGCTGGTTTTCAAATACCACCACCATCTTATATATATATTATTTTTTTCTAGGTTTAATTCTTGGAAGTTTTATTTCAATAATTATAACAGCAATTAGGTTAAGTTAAAAATGGGTAAAGTTCATAATAAATTATTAATTGGAAGAGTTAAAATGTTATTAAGTAAAAATTGTAATATTAATATAAATGAACAAGAAATTGATACAAGTTTAACTATCTCAGAAAATTATTATATATTAAAAGAAAAATATGAACTGAAAATTTCTATTTGTGATATAGAAAATTTATAAACCAAAAGATTTATAAATAATAAATTATTTATATAATTATTAAAGGAAAAATGGAAGGAGTAATTGGAAATGCACCTGAATTTAAAAGTAAAAGAGGTAGACACTACAACGTGACTAAAGAAAAATCTTTTCAAAAAGGTTTTGAAAAAGTAAAAGAAAAATTACAAAAAGAAATTAAATTTGAAAATAAAAAATGTTAATTACAAAAGAAATAGAAATTGATATGGCACATAGAGTATGTTTCCATAAAAGTAAATGTAGAAACCTTCACGGTCATAGATATAAAATTGAAGTAGGAGTTGATGATAAAATAAATGAAGAATATGGAACTTCAGATTACGGAATGGTTATTGATTTTTCTGATTTAAAAGATATTATGAAAAAAGAATTAGATGAAAGATTTGACCACGGGGCTGTTTTTTATAGAAATGATCCTTATAGAAGTAAGTTAGAAGAAATGATTATGTTAAATGACCAAAGCAAAGATAAATTACATTTTGTTGATTTTATGCCAACAGCAGAAAATTTATGTAAATATTGGTTTGAATTAGTCGATAAACCATTAAAAGAAAAAGGTATTAATTTAGAATATGTTAAAGTTTGGGAAACACCGACATCAACAGCAATATATAGAAGAGGTGATAAATAAATGATTAAAACAAGTATAGAGAGAATATTAGATACTGAATTTGATTTTATATCTAAAGAAGATAAATTAACTCAAGATGATATTAATCATTATCAACAACATTTAAATTATATATCTTCACAAGGTTATCAAATTAGTTTAATTAAACCAGATAATAAACATTATCATTTAACATTATATAATTCAGATAATGAAAAATTATTAACAAGGAGGTATAAAAAATGAAATTATTAATTAATGAAATGTTTGGACCAACTCTTCAAGGAGAAGGTTCTTTAATTGGGAGACAATGTTTATTTATTAGAACAAATACTTGTAATTTAAGATGCGAATGGTTAAATAAAGATGGAACAACAACTAAATGTGATACACCTTATACAAGTTGGAAACCTGAACAAAAAAAACCAATGGAAATTTCTGAAATTGTAACTATGGTTGAAGTTATGGTTGATGAATATAATGTTAAATATATTGTTATTTCAGGAGGAGAACCTTTTTTACAACCTGGAATTGTTGAATTAGTTGATGAATTAAAAAAATTAAATTTACATATTACAATTGAAACAAATGGAACAATTTTTAGAGAAACAAAAGCAGATTTAATTTCAATGAGTCCAAAATTAATGAGTTCAGTTCCAAAAATGATTTCACCTGAACAAGATATTCATATAAAAAATAGAGTTTACAATAGACATAACATTGAAAAATTTAAACAATATTATAATAATATACAATTTAAATTTGTTTATAATAGTAAAGAAGATTTAATTGAAATTATTAATATGTTTCAAATTCCTTTTGAAATTGATTCTGATGATATTTGGTTAATGCCTCAGGGAATAACAAAAGAACAACTTGCTCAAAAATCTATTGAGTTATTTGATTTATGTAGTGAACAAGGTTACAATTATTCACCTAGATTACATATAGATGTTTATAATGATAAAAGAGGTATTTAAATATGGAAAATTCATATCAAACATCTATTAAATGGATTTTTTTAACTATTATTGTAATAAGTATATTAGGATTTATTCAATATAATATTAATTTAAATAAAGAAGAATTAGGTTTAGTTAATGAATTAAATTTTACAAATCACTTATTAAAATTTGAAAATGATAATTTAAAATTAACAAATGAAATATATAAAAAAGAATTTCAATTAAATAATGAAGTTTGTAATAATAAGTTAATGGAATTATATGCTCAATATTTAGAACAAGGTTATTTAAGAGGAAGTGATTTAAAATTACATTCAACTGAACAAGTAATTAAAGGATAATGGAAAGAGAAAAAGTTATTGGGAGGTTAAGTAAAAGTAAATTACTTGAATTTAAACAATGTCCTAAAAAATTTTATTTTTCAAGATTATTTCCACAAGAAATTGAACAAAGCGAAGCTATGATTAGAGGAAGTAACCTTCACGATTTATTTGAAGAATTTGAACAATATAGAATTTCAAATAAAGAATTTGCTATTAATAAATGGAAACATTTGGAAAGATTTGAAGAAAAATATATTCCACAAATTAAATTATTTATGGATAAATTTTTAAGAAAGTTTAATGGTATAATTCCTGAATCAGTTGAAGGAAAAATTTATTCAGAGAAAGAAGATATTGTTATTAAATGGGATAGAATAGATTTTGATGGAAAAAATAGAATAATTTGGGACTATAAAACAGGTAAGTTATATAAGGGAAGAGCTTTTGAAAGTAAGTTTAAGTTTGAATTAATGATTTATGCTTTTATTTATATGCTAGAAACTAAACAGAGAATTAATTATGTTGGAATTTATTTCATTGACCACGGAGAATACCAATTATTAGAAGTAACTAATAAAGATATTCAAGATATAATTGTTGAGATTAAAGAATTAAAAATGCAGTTAAATGATTATTATAAAAATAATACTTGGCCTGAAAAATATTCATATCTTTGTAATTATTGTTCATTTAAAAATAAATGTGAAACTTATTTAAGATTTAAAAAATGAAGTATTTTGAAGTAGGAAATCCAAAGAGAATTTTAATAAAATCAAAAGAAGATTATCTTAATTTTATTAAATTAAATAATGGAGTTACAAATTTATATAAAAGTGTATATAATTTTAAATATTTAAAAAGTAAGTTTACACCTGATTATGAAAGTGCTATAATTAATCAAATGTTTTTTGATTGTGATAGTGAAAATTCATTAGAAGTTTGTAAAAAGTTTATAAAATATTTAGATAATCATAATTTACAATATTATTTAAAACAAAGTTCATTTGATAAGTTTCCTAAATTACAAATTTATGTATTAGTTGAAGAAGATTATATTGAACATAAGAAAGCTTGTTTGATGAATGGAATGATTTATTTAGCAAAAGAGGTTGGTTTAACATATGGAGAAAGTTCTTCTTGTGATTTAGATAAAGCAACTTTTGGTGACTTAGCTAGAATATGTCCAATTGCTGGAACTTATAAACCAAAAAGAAATTCATTTTGTTCTTATATAAGTAAAGAAGATTTATATTATATAAATAAATTAAAAGAAAAAGCTAAAACAGGAATTGGTAAAAGAGTTATTTATAATTGGGAAAAATTTAATCTTAAAAAATTTGATAGATTAGATTTAAATCAACAATTACATTTAGATAATGAAGTTTTAAAATATGATGATTTTAAAGTTGAATTTAATGATAAATTTGTTGATTGTCTTCCTCCAATAATTAAAAAAATACTAGTTAATTATAATAATTATTGTGATAATTATAGAAATAGATGGAGGGTTGCTATTTATATGAGAGATTTTGGATATCCTGAAAGTTTAGCAAAAGATATAATTGAAAAATACTTTTCAAAAATACCTAATTACTCAACTTGTAATGGAACTTGTTCTCAATGGGATAGGTTTGTTAAATGTAAGTCATTATGGTATGTTTATAAAGGAGAATTTAGAGAATTTCCTACAATACAAAACTTACTTGATGAAGGTTTAGAAGTTACAGAAAAAGATAAAGAATTAATTGAAAAACTATATAAAAAATGAGAGAAAGAATAATTGAAACATTAAAGAAAGAGAATGTATTTTTAACTGGTCCTGGTGGTTCAGGTAAATCTTACTTAACAGAACAAGTAATTTATCATTATAAAAAAAATGGTTTAAATGTTGTTGTATTAGGTTCAACAGGAATAGCAGCTTCAAATATAGGTGGTCAAACAATTCATTCATTTTTTAAAATTGGATTAAGTAATTCAATACAATCTTATGATAGATTTTTAAAAACAATGAAACCGGAAATTAGGTTAGGAATACAAAATAAATTAAATAAGTTTATTCCTTATATTGATTTAATTATAATTGATGAAATTTCAATGGTTAGTAATGATTTAATGGATTTAATTTATTTAATTTTAGAAGATTATAATTATAAAGGAAAAGTTATGGTTGTTGGAGATTTCTATCAATTACCTCCTGTTGTAAAAAATAATGAAATTAAAAATTATGCTTTTGAAAGTAAAAGTTGGAATGAACTATTTAAATTTAGAAAAATTGAATTAACTAAAATTTTTAGAACAAAAGATATTAAATTTATTGAAATTTTAAATGAAATAAGAACAGGAAAAATAAATAATGAAACAATAAAATATCTTGAAGATTTAGGAACAAATAAACACCTTTTAAAAAGCAAAACTCCGACTATTTTAGCTGGAACCAATAAATTAGTTAATGAATATAATAAACTTAAATTAAGTAAAATAAACTCACCATTACATACATATAACTGGAAACTTAAAATGTATCCAGAGGGATTTGATGAACAATCAATTAATAATTGGAAAAATAAAAATAAACAAAAAATATTTAATTTTTGTAAAAATTTAATGTGTAGTGAAGAATTAAATATTAAAGTAGGTTGTTCAATAATGTTTATAACAAATGGTGATAGATGGTATAATGGAGAAAAAGGAAGAGTTATATCAATAAGAGAAGATTTAAAAACTATTGATGAATGTGATGAAAAGTTTGGTGTTTATGATAATAATGAGATAGTAAGAGAATGTCTATTTATTGAAAAAGAAAATGGAGAGATTATTGAATTATTTAAAAATAAATGGGAATTCAATGAATATGAAATTAATGGAAATACAATTAATAAAAAATTAATTGCAACAGTAACTCAATATCCAATTAAATTATCATATGCAATAACAATTCATAAATCACAAGGTATGTCAATTGATAATTTAATTTGTGATGTAAATAAGATATTTGAAGTCCATCAATTTTATGTATCAATTAGTAGAGCTGTTAATCCAAAAAATTTATACTTATATTATAAAGGAGATAATTTAAACAAACATTTACATAATATTTGTATTATTGATAATAAAGTTAGGGAGTTTTATGAAAATGTCAATTAAAGTTAGTAATTTAGAGTTTATTTTTAAAAATAAAGATTATTCATTTTATTATAATAGTAAATTAAAAAGATTTATTAAAGTAGATAATAAATGGAGAGGTTCAAAATGTTATATAAAGACTAAAGATTTAATTCCATTTATAAAGGATTTATATATAAACCAAAAGGTTTATAAATAATCAATTATTTATAATATATAAGGAGCAAATAACTCCAATACAAATATAAAAAATGAAAAAAGCAATGTTAAAAGTAATGAGAGTTCTTAACAAATTATTGTTAAGTAACCAAAAAGAAAGAATCTCAACTGAAAAGTTGTTTAAATCAAAAGCAGTATATGAGTTTAGGGAGTTGTAAAAATGAATAACTATATTAATTACTTAACTAAAAAACCTATGTTTCATATTCAGTGTGCTATTGCTTGGGATAGAGGACATTATAATGGAGTTATTGACAAATGGGTAAGAAAATAATAAATTTAAAAATTTAAAAATGATTAAAGTTCAAGAGATACAACCTATATTATGTAAAATGAATATACATAAAATAAATTATGATGAAAATTTTAATTTATATTGTGAAGAGTGCAAA